>JBKDZK010000233.1:0-10833 GCA_047971205.1 Draconibacterium sp. | reverse complement strand
GATCAGGTGAGGAGCCAGCACATCATCCAATACCAGCACATCGTAACCTTTGTTTTTGGCTTCTTCCACAAAAGTATATTGCTCTGTTACATTGGTGGTGTACAAATAAATGGTGTTGTTTTCCTTGTCGGTCTGGTTCTCTTTTACCAGTTTCTCGTATTCTTCCCAGGTAAAATATTTGTTCTCCGCATTTTTCAGCAGGAAGAAATTCATGGCCCGTTCGTGGAATTTCTCTTCGGTCAGCATGCCGTATTCGATAAAAATCTTCAGATCGTCCCATTTCTTTTCGAAATCTTCGCGGTTGTCTTTGAACAACTGGTGTAAACGGTCGGCCACTTTTTTATTGATATGGCTGCTGATCTTTTTCACGTTTGAATCGCTCTGCAAATACGAACGCGAAACGTTCAGCGGAATATCCGGAGAATCGATCACACCGTGCAAAAGTGTCAGAAATTCGGGAACAATGCCTTCCACCGAATCGGTCACAAAAACCTGGTTGCAGTACAACTGGATTTTATTTTTCTGAACCTCAAAGTTGCTTTTGATTTTTGGGAAGTAAAGAATCCCGGTGAGGTTAAACGGATAATCCACATTCAGGTGAATGTTAAACAAAGGCTCTTCGCCAAACGGATACAACTGACGATAGAAGTTTTTGTAATCTTCGTCTTTCAGATCCGCCGGAGCTTTTGTCCAGGCCGGTGTTGTATCGTTTACCTGGTTGTCTTCCTCAGTATCTACCTGCTGACCGTCTTTCCAGTCTTTTTTCTTTCCGTAAACCACCGGAATTGGCAGGAACTTACAGTATTTATTCAGAATTTCTGAAATTTTCTGATCATCCAGAAAACCTTTTTCCTCTTCGCTGATGTGCATCACGATGTCGGTACCTACGCCATCTTTTTCAACTTCTTCGAGCGTGTATTCCGGGCTTCCGGTACAACTCCATTTCACGGCTTTTGCCCCGTCTTTGTAGGATTTGGTGATGACATCCACCTTTTCAGAAACCATGAACGAGCTGTAAAAACCCAATCCAAAATGACCGATAATGGCATGGGCGTCTTCTTTGTATTTATCCAAAAACTCGTTAGCTCCCGAGAAAGCGATCTGGTTAATGTACTTTTCCACTTCTTCGGCTGTCATGCCGATACCGTTGTCAGAAACGGTAATAGTTTTGGCGTCTTTGTCGAGTTTCACAACCACTTTTGCTCCGCTCAAATCGCCGCTGTACTCACCTTTCGATGCCAGTGTTTTCAGCTTTTGAGTCGCATCAACGGCATTTGAAACAATCTCCCGTAAAAAAATGTCGTGGTCAGAATAAAGAAATTTCTTGATTACCGGAAACAGATTCTCACTGGTAACTCCAATTTTTCCTGTCTGCATATTCATTATATTTTTATATTATTTTTCGTTTACGACGGGCAAAAAATCAAACCCTGTGCCAACCGGTCTTTTAATGACGAATTGACAGCAGCACTTTTACAAATCAGACAGAATGGTAAAAATTGATTTTATGTATTCAGCTTTTTAATTTAATTTTAAGCTATTCACTTCATCAAATGGAACTGGTTTTAAAATTAAACAAGAAACAGTTGAAGGTCTTTACGGATCTGGCGAATAAACTGAACATCAAACACTTTGTTGTGAATGATGAGGAGGAAGATGCCGCGATGTACCGTGCTATAAAGGACGGCGACCAGAATATTTTGGAAGATCCCGATTTAACCGACTTTGAGAATTGGCTCAAAGGATGAAAACTCTCTATACCAAATAATTCGAAAAAGATGTTAGGAAATACCCTGAATACAGAACTCAGGTTTTTGAGGTAATCAGGCGTTTTAAGGATGCTTCCTCACTTGATGAACTTTCAAGCATAAAAAAAATCCAGTCTGAGGAAAAAGATTTTCGGGTTAGGCTTGGAAACTTTCGTTTGGGCTTTTCTGTCGTCGATGAAACCATCGTTTTTAAACGATTTCTCCATCGGAAAGATATCTACAAATATTTCCCATAAAGGCTGTGTCTGATCCTTATCTCTAAAAATTTATGACATTTCCCCTTTTTTTTATTCCGCCAAAGTCGCTTATTTTGCGTCACTTATGATTTACAGGGAAAGCATACTGGAGAAGTATTTCGAAAAGTTCAGGAAAAATATTGTTGGGATCGACCAGGAATTTGAAACGCCTTACGGTAAGAAGAGAATTGTTTATGGCGACTGGATCGCCAGCGGAAGGTTGTACCAACCCATTGAAAACCGCATTTCCAACGATCTTGGGCCGTTTGTTGGAAATACACACACCGAAACCAGCGAAACGGGCATTCGGATGACGCATGCTTACCACCTTTCACACAAACTGATCAAGCAACACGTAAACGCCTGTCCCGATGATGTGATCCTAACCGCAGGTTTTGGAATGACTGCCGTTATTAATAAATTCCAGCGAATTCTCGGGCTGAAATACCGGGGAAAAACAGGTGGCAAAAGCTGTATCGCCGAACGCGAGCGGCCCGTGGTATTTATCACGCACATGGAACACCACTCCAACCAAACTTCGTGGTACGAAACCAGTGCCGACGTAGTGGTGGTTGAGCCCGGTGAAGGCCTGCTAGTAGATACCAACAACCTTCGGAAAGCACTGGAGCAATACAAAGAAAGAACTTTTAAGATCGGATCGTTCACGGCCTGCTCCAACGTAACCGGTGTTCGCACGCCTTACCACGAAATGGCCAGAATAATGCACGAATACGGCGGGGTTTGTTTTATCGATTTTGCGGCGTCGGCTCCTTACGACGAAATAAATATGCACCCCGAAGATCCGATGGAGAAACTGGATGCTGTTATGTTTTCGCCCCATAAGTTTCTGGGCGGACCGGGTTCTTCAGGCGTGATTGTTTTTGATGCATCGATGTACAAAAACGAAGTGCCCGATCAACCGGGTGGCGGAACAGTAGACTGGACCAATCCGTGGGGAAAATATAAATATGTTGACGATATTGAAGCGCGGGAAGACGGCGGAACTCCGGGATTTTTACAATCAATCCGCACTGCGCTGTGTTTCGAGCTGAAAGACAAAATGGGCGTGGACAATATCCGTCAACGCGAAGAAGAATTGCTCGAAAGAGCTTTTATCGGGCTGGATAAAATACCGGGCCTGAATATCCTCGCCAACAATGTTCGCAACCGATTGGGCGTGATCTCCTTTTATGTGGAAGGAATTCACTACAACCTGCTGGTGCGCCTGCTGAACGATCTTTACGGAATTCAAACCCGCGGAGGCTGTGCCTGTGCCGGAACTTACGGGCATTTCCTGCTCGAAGTATCGTACGAAAAGTCAGAGGAGATTACCGATAAGATCAGCCATGGCGACCTTTCCGAAAAACCGGGCTGGGTGCGCTGGTCATTACACCCGACAATGACCGATGCCGAAGTTGATTTAATGATGGAAGCATTAAACGACATTGTTTCAAACATTGGAGAATACCAGAAAGATTATCAGTACCTGAACCGTAAGAATCTGTACATGCACAAAGACGACCAGGGCGATGATGAACTGATGCGGCAATGGTTTACCCTGGATTAATCCTAAAACAAAAGCACCAGGCTTTCGAAGATCACCTTAACTACCAGACAAAGTAGCAATCTTATCCGAAATTGCTTTCATTGCTTTTTGTATCTTTATCGCTATGGCAAAAAAATACAACACCGGCTTGGTTCTTAGCGGTGGCGGAACCAGAGGATTCGCCCATATAGGTGTAATAGCCGCCCTCCACGACCTGGGCATAAAACCCGACGTAATATCGGGAGTAAGCGCGGGCGCAATTGCCGGAGCTTTTATTGCTGCCGGAACACCGCCCGAACGAATTGTGGAAATCTTTAAAAAAGGCTGGTTCTTTCAATATACCAAAATTCATATTCCGGTGGATGGACTCTTAAAACTGGACGGGCTTAAAGAGATCATCGAGAAAGAGATTGACGCGAAAAAGATCGAGGATTTAGAAGTGCCTTTTTTTGTGGGTGTTTCAAACCTCAACAAAGGTACGGTTGAATATAAAAACAAAGGACCGCTGGGAAAAACAGTGCTGGCTTCGTCGTCGATTCCGGTATTATTTGCCCCGGTAACGCTTGGCCGCGACTTATACGTAGATGGCGGGCTGGTAGACAATGTCCCGATTGAGCCGATAAAAAACGACTGCGAACAAATCATGGTTTCCAACATCAGCCCCATTAATCCCAAAGCCAAACTGAAAAACCTCGTCCAGATTGCTACGCGCACGGTTTACATGAGCGTGAACGCCAAAATTGAGGAGATAAAAAAACAGGCTACTTATTACATTGAACCCCGCGGCATTGACGAATACGACATCTTTCTTCGAAAACATGCCGACGAACTTTACGAGTTGGGTTACAAAGCCACTAAAAAAGCTTTTCAATAAAACGAAGAATGAACGTTCATTTATTGTAGAATGCTGACCCTTTCTCCTGTCTTTCCCTTACACAAGGGAAAGACGATCAGTCTCAAAAGGAACCAATAGTCACAATACTTGATTTTGCTCTGCTTTGAACTACTTGACAATCGTCCCTGCCTACCGCAGGCAGGCTTCCTTACTTGTAGGGAAGGATAAGAGGATGGGTATAAATGAAAATATATTATTACCTTTTTAATGAACTACCCCGCTGCAAGCAGACGGAGTATCAAGGGCATGATATTTCTTAATTCGCCCCAAGGGGCGGGGAATAAAACCCATTAGATCCCGATTGCGGTGCATCGGGATCAGTTCGACTTCATAATTTCAGTTCACTAACGCTCCTGAAATCAGAGTCTCACTGATTTAAACAGGTTTTCGTCGCGAATAATCATCAATATGGCCGAATGCGGAAGAATGATGTATTTCTCGTTGTTAAACTCAATTTCGTGCCCGCTTTTGTTTAAATAAATGGCCAGGTCGCCAATATGTGTTTGCAGCGGAACGTATTTAACCATCTCCTTGCTTTCCTTCCACACTTCGTCTTCTTCACTCACCGCCGGGATCGGGTATCCAGGCCCTACTTTCACAATGTAACCACTTTGTACCTGCTCGTTTTCCTGCACAGTAGGTGGCAAATACAAGCCCGATTTTGTTTTTCCGCTGCGATTCTTCGGCTTTACCAAAACCCTGTCGCCAACCATTATAAATTTTTCGAGATCCTTTTCTTCAATTACTAATGACATACTCTTTCCTTTTTCAATCAAATAAATAAAATTATTCCGATTCCGAATGACAAAAATTCTTTTTGCAAAGCAATTTTACGGGTATAAAAATAGCAAAGAATCAAAAAACACCATGTATTTCTACTAATCATGAAAAAAAACAGAAATAATAAAAAACAAATAAAACCCTACAAAACAACCAGTTAAGACAAAAGACTAAAAATATTTTATTTTTTACACTACTATGTATTGCATGGTATTATCTTTTATTTATATATTTGCAATACAATGTTCAATGTTTAGTACAGTACATTTTTAAAAAAAGTTCTAAAAACTTGTAACGAAACAAAAACTTGATCGTCTTAATAGCAGAAAACAAAAAAACAAGCAAAGCAAGAAACAAGAAAACAAGAAGCAGGAGGAAAGAGTCATGAAAACAAGAAACAATGTTCAGAAAGCAGTTACCAAAACAATGGCAGTCATCATGAGCCTGGTTTTATTAAGCATTACCGTAAACGCTCAGGAGTTTTGGAAAAACATTTTGAGAAACAACAGCTTTAGCCAAATAGCTTATGCAATGGCTGAAGAAAGCACTGACGCAACTATTTACCCAACAGAAGCTGTAGTTGCCGATTACGCCGAACTAAGTTCCCTTTTCGTAGCAGAAGTGGAACCTTCTCTTCAGGTGGAATCATGGATGTTAGATGTAAAAAGGTTTTCAGCTACCACTTCTATTCTAACAGAAGCAGAAGATGCACTTGAACTGGAAGACTGGATGGTAAACGAAAGCTTTTTCAGCAACACAGCCAGTTTGCTGACCGTGGACGAAGATGCAACATTGGAACTGGAAGGCTGGATGACCGACGAGGCCAACTTTAAAACCGGCACTTTGAAAGTGGAAAACGAAGTAGAAAGCAAACTGGAAGTAAAAGACTGGATGACAAACAACTTAGCTTGGAAATTTTAAACAGCGAATAACTCATTTTTTAACCGTTGTCTTTCGAAAGAGAGACAGCAGTTTTTTTATGTCAAAATTTTCACCGGTTAGATTTTATCCCCATCCTCTTATCCTTCCGTCTTAACAGCTACCCTTTTACTTATCTTATTGCTATTTGAACTTGAAGAAAATACAAATGATTTTAATAGGAAACATCAAATAAGGAATAAGAAATCAGGAAATAAGACTGATCGTCTCTCCATTCCTTAAAGAAGAGACAGAAGAGTGGGTTAATAAAACAGAATCAAAAATACTTTGTAGGACGGCTTAAGTAATCGGATATTCGTTGTGAATATCGGTCAGCACTTCGCAACCGGTAGCGGTAACCAAAACCGTATGTTCAAACTGTGCCGACAGTTTATTATCGATGGTACGCGCTGTCCAGCCGTCATTCTTGTCGATGCTTGCCTTGGGTTTCCCCTGGTTGATCATCGGCTCAATGGTAAAGATCATTCCGGGTCGCATTTCCGGTCCTGAGTTACGGCGCGCCGCATGATCTACCTGTGGTTCTTCGTGAAAGTCGATACCTACACCATGACCACAAAACTCGTACACCACACTAAATCCCTGGGCTTTGGCGTAACGGCTGATCACAAAACCAATGTTTCCAAAACGGTTTCCGGGTTTTACCTGTTCAATCCCCAGGTCGAGACAATGCAAAGTCACATCAATCAGTTCGTCAGCATCTGAACTAATCTGTCCTACCGTAAACATTCTTGAAGTATCGCCATAATAACCATCCAAAATGGTGGTGATGTCAATGTTCAGAATATCTCCGGGTTTCAGAATTGTATTTTTCGAAGGAATTCCGTGGCAAATAACATTGTTTAGCGAAATGCAGCTCGATTTGGGATACCCGTTGTATCCTTTGGTCGCGGGAATAGCTCCATGGGAACGAATAAATTCTTCGATCTTGTCGTCAATAAACTCTGTGTTTACACCTTCTTTTACAAATTGCCCGGCATAATCCAGGGCCTGAGCAGCCAGTTTGGCACTTTTTCGGATACCGTCGATCTGCTCCGGTGTTTTAATTACAATCTTTCCCATAAACCTTAAATATGCACGCAAAATTGAACATTTGTTACCGATTTTCAAAACCGAACAATAAATTTGCAAAAAAGTTTACCCGCTCATTAAGCTTGTGTAAACCGAACCGTTTGTATTAATCGAAAACCATGAGTACAATCGTCAATATTCACCGACAGGAACTTTCTACCAAATCGTATTTTGTAAACCGGTTCGCAGAACTGTCTACTTCCTATCTATTCTGGCAAATCCAGGAGATTGCCTGGGAACATGCCGAAATGCTGGGAGTGGGTTTTGAAAATCTTCAGCAGGACAAACAGTTTTGGGTATTGTCGCGCCTGCTGGTAAAAATTGACCGGCGGCCGCGCTGGGGCGAAAAATTCAGACTGGAAACATGGCCCGCCGGAACCGACGGGTTTATGGCGCACCGCGATATTCGTTTTATTGACGAAAGCGGAACAACCATTATCAGGGCCACCACAAGCTGGCTGGTACTCGATCTGAAAACCAAACGCATTCTTCGTTTCGACAGCTTTAATAATTTTCCGTTTCACGACGAGCGGGTTTTTGATGGATTTGCCGGCAAGGTACCATCGCCAAAATCGGAAAAGGAGCTTGTATTTACGCCGGTACTGCTGAATGAAATTGACGTAAACCAGCATTTCAACAGCGGCCGCTACCTCGAACGGATCATTGACAGTTACGACTTTGATTTTCATGATAAAAGCAGGCTGATCGAGTTTGAGATCAATTTTGCCAAGGAAGGTATTCCGGGTGATTTTCTGTCAGTAAAAAAGCAATTCACCGACACTCAAAATCATCTTTGCAGTGTCGTCAGGGAAAGCGACGGGGCAGAATTAATCAGGGCTCGTTTGCTTTGGGCAGCGAGGTAACAACCAAAAGTTTGGCTTTTGTTAAAAAAAATGGGACTGCCAGTATCTGACAATCCCATCTTCTGCAAAAAGAATCAATTTTAGTAGCCGGGGTTCTGGTCCAGTTCCGGGTTCGCATCCAATGCTGTTTGCGGAATCGGGAATAACAGACATTTTTCGGGAGTAACACCTTTCCATCCCGGTATTTCATCCAGGAAAGTGCCAAAGCGAATCATATCCTGACGTGCACTGCTCTCCCACGCCAGTTCAAAACGTCTTTCCTTGTATATATCTTCAAGCGTTGTGCTGCTTAGCAACTTGCTCGCATTGTCAAAAGCACGTCCTCTAATCAGGTTAACCAGGCGGGTGGCTTCATCGTTTTCTTTTCCTAAACGAACCAATGCTTCCGCTTTCATCAGGTACACATCCGCCAAACGGAAAATAGCCAAATCGTTCTCCATGTCACCATTCAAACCACTTTCGAATTCCCATTTCGAGCAACGTCCACCTTCTTCCTGTTCTACCTGTCCCCAACCATCTTCGTCAAGGTTGTATTTAAGTTCAATATCCACGGTGTGAATCAGCTGGCGGCCATGTGCCGTAATCAGAATACTACCGTCGGTATTGTACATCGGGCCAAGCAGGAACGACCAAGCTACCCGCTTGTCTTCCTCGTCGTAGTCTTTTATGTATTGAGGCATGGCACTTACACCGTTCCATGTACCCACTTTCAGGTTTAACGGAATAGGATCCAGGTAGTGCAAAGTTCTTTTGTGAATATGGTTCCCGCCATCGGCAGTACTAAATACAACCGGGAAAATAATTTCCTTTGAATTCTGGTTCTGTACCGCAAAACTGGCTTTAAAGTTGGGTTCAAAAACATATCCCAGGTCCATTACCTCATCGCAGGCATCGGCACATTCCTGCCATTTTGCCCCCCCCCTCAGGGTACCATACCAATGCATTCAGGTACATTTTGGCGAGCAAAGTATACACAACCCCCTTGGTAATTTTTCCATAACTGGCTGCAGTTACATCTTCGCGCACCACATCTTTGATCGCGTTCAGTTCAGTCAGCACAAACTGGTAAACTTCGCTTCTGGATTTGGTTACCGGATTGGAAGTATCCTTAAAATCAGTTACAATCGGCACATTTCCGTAATAGTCGAGCAAAAGATAATACCAGTAAGCACGCACTCCCCTGATTTCAGCCAAAATAACGTCTTTGTTGCCGATGCTTTCATTTTCTTCGATCATCGAATAAATCTTGTTGCAACTCGAAATACTTTCCATGGCTGCATTGTACGAACTCTTTACCAGGCTTGTGTTAGGCGTCCAGGTATGAAACCGCAGCTCTTTAAACTGACCACCGTCCCACCAGTCGCCACCTTTGCGGGTAGGAGTAACAGCCATGTCGGCAGAACATTCGCTCAACAGAAAATAGTTCGATGGAAATACATTCTTCAGGGTGCGGTATATCGGGGCAATCAGTGAATTTATCTGCGATTCGGTATTGCCAAATTCATCCACGGGCAGTTTATCAAAAACTTCTTCGTCCAGGTTGGTACATCCCTGATAAAGGAAAGAAAATGCAATGACGAAGACCAGTGATAATATTTTCTTGTTTTTCATAATTCAAAGTTGTTTAAGTTTAAAAACTAACATTTACACCCAGGGAAATAGTCCTTGATTTTGGATAGTACTCCCGTCCTTCAATACCCGGGTCGAGTCCTGCCATTTCAATTTCAGGATCAAGGCCTGTATAATTGGTGATGGTAAACAGGTTTTGTCCGGTTACATACACCCTTACTTTCCTGATCTCTTCAATTTTCGACACATCGAAAGTGTAACTCAGGCTGATGTTGTCCAACTTCAGAAACGAGCCTTTTTCGATGTAATAGCTACAGTACTTTGGATTGTCGGCCAACCCGATGGTTAAAGCATCGTGCAAAACATTGGCACCCGGCAACCACTGGGTGGTAGCATACGACATTTTCGAGAAGTTCAACAGATCGTTGCCATAAACACCCCTGAAAAAGAAATTCAAATCCCAGTTTTTATAGGAAATCGTATTGGAAATACCATAAGTCAGTTTAGGCTGTGCCGAACCAATATAAGTACGGTCATCATTGGTCAGTCCGGGTTTTCCGTCAATCATATCGTCCATGATGTACATTCCGTCCTCGTCCAAACCTTTGCATAACCAACCATAGAAAGTGCCCACTTCGCGGCCTTCTTCCACAATGTGAGTGGTATTACTGGAACCTCCGCGAATCCAGGCCGAGCCAGTCAGAATGGAGCTGGTAGAAAACTCATCGTTGGAGAGTTTGGTGATTTTGTTTTTGTTATGCGCCAGGTTTACAGAAGCCGTCCAACGCAGCTTATCTTTCCGAATGATGTCGCCGGTAATCAACATCTCGATCCCTTTGTTCGACATCTCCCCTACGTTGGCCAGCATATCGGGATAAAGGAATGGAGGAACCGGAACCTGGTAGGTGTACAACAAGTCTTTGGTTCGTTTGTCGTAGTATTCAATGGTACCGCTGATCCGGCTGTTCAGGATGTTGTAATCCACCCCGATGTTGAACATCGAAGTTTCTTCCCATTTCAGGTTTTCGTTGGCATTCTGACTGACCTGGTAAGCTCTGTACCATTTACCGTTGTCGTAATACTGGCCCGATTTACGGTAAAGCTGTAACTATTTGTAAGGATCAATACCGTCCTGGTTACCCGACACACCGTAACCGGCTCTGATTTT
>JBKDZK010000232.1:0-3439 GCA_047971205.1 Draconibacterium sp. | reverse complement strand
CATCTAAAGACAATTTGATACTTGATTCTGATGACTTTGTGTTTAAGCTAACTTTTGAGTCAAATTCATTAACTAAACTTATAGCATTAAAATATTCCTCCGGTAGATCGTTTTTATTCTCACTATCTGTTATCGTTTCATTGTTACAACTTGTAAAAATGACTAAGGAAATTAGAAAAGATAATATTAATTAATTTTTCATTTTTTTGTTTTTTGTGTTAAAATTTGGCATAAAAAAGCAAAGCAAAGCAAAGCAAAGCTTGTTTCGCCTAAAAAATAAGGGTTTAAAATTTCGTAAAAATTATTCGGATTGAGCAGCCTGAGTTATTGTTAAAGTATTGCTACAGTTCATCCACAGTACATTTATAAGCAAAATCCGCTCTTCTGTATCTTGATTGGGTTCAAGTTCAACATTCACCAACGACAGACGCTTAGTTTCCTCGTCAAGCTTTGTTACAATGTTAAACCAATCCTTTGATATGTTCTGAGGAGTGGTTGCTACATCTTGACTTTCCACATTAATCGAATAACGGACAGTGTCGGTTCCCTGGATGGTTGTCACATAATCAACACAAAAAAAAGATTCATTCTTCTTGACGTTAAAACTAGTAGCCCCTCCCTCTGCCGCTACCGAAGCATTTAATTTTGCCATAAACGGAACATCACAGTTCCCGTCTACAAGATCGTTATCATTACAGCTTGTAAGTAAAGACAAGCCACAAAAAAACATTACAAACAATAAAACATTGTTCTTTTTCATGGTAATATGTATTTAAGTTATAAAAAAAGGATCATAATAGTCATTCAAGGGCCTTGAGTATTTGAAACAAACATATGTCAAATCATTCAATATTTGCAATCAATTCGTTATGTTTAAAAACATAAGCGAATGAATTATTAAAACATGCTTAATAGGTGAAAAGAATAAAAATTTGAAAAAACTATTTTCTGATCAAAACTACTATAAAGCACTAACTCTACACCTGATTGCCAAATCGTTAACATCGCAGCATTAAGTTCCGCATTGAAATACAAAAAGATTCAGTAAAGAAACATGTGAGACAATAGCAACATGCAACTATGCTATATCATTCACTTTGTTTTGTGGTACACTCTTTTGGTTAACAGATACAACACCCAAACGGTCTGCAGCATAGATTTCCTCGGCATGTCCGGGAATTTATTTAAACTGGCCAGCGGAACTTACCTTATTTCAGCAAAAAAATAGATCTTTGCAGCCAGAAAGGGATTAATTATGCTTGAGATTTGTGCCATCGCTTCCGGAAGCAACGGAAACTGTTATTACATAGGAAACCACACCGATGCGGTTTTGATCGATGCCGGTATTTCGACCAAACAGATTCTGTTGCGCATGAAAGAACGCGACCTGGATGCGGAAAAAATCAAAGCATTGTTCATCACTCACGAACACGGCGATCATATGCGGGGGGCGCGCGTATTAGGGAAAAGGCTTCAGATTCCGGTGTACCTGACCGCCAAAACCTACAACAGCTCGTATAAAAACCTGCGTCCCGACTATCCAAAATTCTTCTCTCCCGAGGATGTCATTCCAGTCGGAGATTTTTCCATTCACCCGGTGCTGAAGAACCACGATGCCGCCGAACCTTGCTCTTTCAGAATTGAATATCAAAACCGAAACATTGGCGTTTTTACCGATATTGGCGAAGCTTGTAACAATGTAAAAACACACCTCCAACTGTGCGACAGCCTGTTTCTGGAATCAAATTACGACGAAAAAATGTTGTGGGAAGGAAGTTATCCGTGGCACCTGAAAAAGAGAGTGGCATCCGACGTCGGGCATCTTTCCAACGACCAGGCTTTTGAACTCTTAAACCAGCACGCCGGAGAAAACCTGCAATGTGTGTTCCTTAGTCACTTGTCGAAAGAAAATAATACGCCGGAAATGGCCATTGAAACCATGCAGCCGCTTACCGAACGCTTTGCGGTTAAACTGACTTCGCGTCGCGAAGCCTCCGAAGTTTTCCAGCTTCAGTAAAAAAAATCCCGAACCGGTTTTACAACCAATCCGGGATATCTGTATCTCCTGTAATTTTTTAGCTGTTTAACAGATGGTCGCTCAGCGCCTGCAATGTTTTCACTTTTTGCGAGGTTGGCACCAGCACCGAAATATTGTAACGGCTTCCTCCGTACGAGATCATTCGAATGGGGATTCCGTCCAGTGCATGGAAAACCTTCGACGCAAAACCCTGCTCTTCCTGGATAATATCGCCCACAATACAAACAATCGAGAGATCGTGGTCGATTTCCACCGTACCAAACTTATTCAATTCTTCGTGAATCGCTTCCAGGTTCTGCACATGGTCAATCGACAGGGAAACGGCAACCTCCGAAGTCGAAATCATATCGATGGGAGTGCGGTATCTCTCAAACACCTCGAAGATGCTTTTTAGAAAACCGTAAGCCATCAACATGCGCCCTGAACGAATTTTAACCGCGGTAATTCCGTCTTTGGCAGCCACGGCTTTAATTCCTTTGCCATCCGATTCTGCGGTGATCAATGTTCCGCCATCCGAAGGATTCATGGTGTTTTTCAGGCGAACCGGAATGTTCTGTACCCTTGCCGGCAACACTGTTTGCGGATGCAGAATTTTTGCGCCAAAATAGGCCAACTCAGCCGCCTCGTTAAACGACAGTTGCTCAATTTTCCGGGTATTTCCCACAAAGCGGGGATCGTTGTTATGAAAGCCGTCAATGTCCGTCCAAATCTGAATTTCGTCGGCATCAATAGCAGCTCCGATCAAAGAAGCAGTATAGTCGCTTCCTCCTCTTTGCAAATTACTAATATCGCCATTGGCATCAAGGCAAATAAATCCCTGCGTAATATAATAGTCGGCCTCCCCGGCTTTTTCGATCACCGGTTTAATGTGCTCCCGGATGTACACCATATCAGCCGACTTGTCTTCATCAATTTTCATGAACTCAAGAGCAGGAAGAAGCTTGGTATTGTAACCATTTTCGTTCATCAAAACCGTTACCAGCTGGGTAGAGATAATCTCTCCCTGTGCAAGAATGGTATTTTCGCCCACCTCCGAAAAAACGCCGGCAGTAAAAGATTTGATGGTATCAAAACTGGCCTTCACAATGGCGAGGCCGGCCTTTTTGTTTTCTTCCGACTGAAACAATTCGGCAACCACCAGCTTGTACTTGGCTTCCAGTTTACCAATGGCAATATTCGCACTGTCCTTGTTCTTTTTGTGCAGAAAATTTGAGATTTCAACCAAAGAATTGGTTGTTCCCGACATGGCCGAGAGTACTATTATTTTTTTCTCGCCATCAGTCACCAGGTTCATCACAGCCCGCATATTCTCAGGCGAGCCAACCGATGTTCCTCCGAATTTCAATACCTTCATACCTATAAATTTTCAATCGATTTTCGAATTATTTTAAAAAGTCTGTT
>JBKDZK010000231.1:0-23249 GCA_047971205.1 Draconibacterium sp. | reverse complement strand
CATTTCGTCGTATTCCGGTTTGTTGTAGCGGCGCGCCAGGATGGGAGTTACCGCTTTGTCATTAAAAATAAGCAGCAGAGGCGAAACAGCCATCGAGAGGGTTACAATCAATAGCAGCATGGAAGAAGTTTTCTCGTCGAACAACTGGTTTTGTTTCGAGAAAGAGATCAGCACAAAACTGAATTCGCTGGACTGCGCCAGCAAAAAGGCAAACAGAAAATCGAAGCCTTTGCGCAGTCTGAAGATCCGCCCCAAAATCAGGAGAACTATAAATTTGATGACAATGAGTAAAAGCACAAAAAAGAAGATCATTCCGGGATTTTGGATGAGTAGGTTAAAGTTGATGCTTGCGCCCACCGATATAAAAAACAGTCCCAGCAGCAAACTCTTAAACGGATCGATGGTGGTTTCGAGTTCGTGACGGTACTCGCTGTCGGCCAGCACCACACCGGCGATAAAGGTCCCGAGAGCAGGCGATAGCCCAATCTTGTCCATTCCCAGTGCAATGCCAATTACCATCAGCAAAGCCAGGGCTACGAACACCTCGTGGAGGCCGGTTTCGGCAATCAACCGGAACACGTAGCGCGCCATAAAACGACCGATCACAACCATCGCTGCTATTGCCCCGATGATGATCAGCAATTGAATCCATCCGGGAAGTTGGGCCATGCCGCCGATTTTGCTCAGGGTAGACTCGGATAAGGTGGCCGGTTGACCCAGTGTGGCAATAAGTGGCAAGAGCGCTAAAATGGGGATGACCGCCATGTCCTGGAAAAGCAGCACCGAAAAGGCCGATTTCCCGGCAATGTTTCGCATCAATCCCTTTTCCGAAAGTGTTTGGAGTACGATGGCCGTTGACGATAATGCAAATATCAGCCCGATGGCCAGGGCGCGGTTTATCTGAAAGTTGAAAGCCAGTGCAACAAAGGTGATGACAATGGCAGTAATAAGAACCTGCAGACCGCCCAGCCCAAAAATGGATCTTCGCATTTTCCACAGCAGGGAAGGTTCCAGTTCCAGGCCGATGATAAAAAGCATGAGCACCACGCCAAACTCAGCAAAGTGCATCACTTCGCCGGCTTCTTTCCCGACAAGGCCCAGCACAAACGGCCCGATAAGAATTCCTGCCAGCAGGTAGCCCAAAACAGAGCCCAGCCCCAGTTTTTTGGACAGTGGGACCGAAACAACCGTTGCTCCCAGGTAAATAAGCGCTTGTAAGAAAAAATCCTGATTATGCATTTGTCAGCG
The DNA here is from genome assembly GCA_047971205.1 of Draconibacterium sp. Lineage (GTDB taxonomy): Bacteria > Bacteroidota > Bacteroidia > Bacteroidales > Prolixibacteraceae > Draconibacterium. The sequence goes on along the minus strand of JBKDZK010000231.1, from coordinate 22,001 downwards.
TTAAGTGGTTGGAATATTCGATGTTTTTGAAATCCTTTTCGCCGTATTTGTTATCGCGCAAACCGGTAATTACTTCGCGGTAAACAGCTGCCTGTTTTTTTATTTCCGCTTCGGTGATGGTGTGTGCTCCGTGGGTTACAAAAGGAGGCAGGTAACGCATGCGGCAAAGGGTGGCGGTTTGGTTAAAAGGCGCCAGAAACTGATTCACGCTAAAGTGGTTAGCTCCGGTAGAAGTGTAAACTTCCTGCCGCCCGCCGGTTGAAACGGCCGACATGGCCCATTTCCCCTGCAGGGCAAACCCGTTTCTTCCGTACGCAAACCCGTGCTGGAGAACCAGGTCCATCCACTCCTTTATAATGGCCGGGGCACTGTACCAGTAAAACGGGTGATGCCACACAATTACATCGTGTTCCTGTAGTAGTTTCTTTTCTTTTTCCACATCAATGAAGAAGTCCGGGTAATTCTCGTACAACTCATTAATGGTAACATTTTCAAGTCCTCGTACAGCATCGAGCAAAGCCCGGTTGATAATCGATTTATGAAAAGCCGGATGGGCAAATAAGATCAATATATTTCTCATAATTTATCGATAGTATCTTGCGTTAAAGCATAAGACCAACTAATAATTGGTAAAATAATCATTTTGAAAAAGACCTCAACGCGATTCATTAAAAAGCTTAAATTTTTTTTGGAATTGAATTTGCAGACCGGGGGTAAGTCAAACAAATTAGCTAATTTTAAATGCCGAAAATTTAACAATAACATATAAAAAACAGCCTGTGTTTATCCCGGGCACGTTTTTCTCTCGAATTTCTGAAAAAGAACAAACAATTATAGCCCAATGAAAAAGTTAATTTTCCCCATTGCCATTTTGTTTTTAATGGCTGTTTCATGTTCAAAAAGCGAAAAGAAAGCCGTAACCACCGACGTTGCTTTTGCGCGTTATGTTCAGGCCTTTACCAGCGGAGTGATCTCCAACGAATCCAGCATTTCGGTGTATATGACCCAGCCTGTTGAGGGCGAGGCAAATACGGACGAACTGTTTCGGTTTGAGCCTGAGGTGAAAGGAAAAACGGTGTTGGTGGGAGGCCGTGTTTTTGAATTCAGGCCCGAAAAGCCGCTAAAGCCCGGAACCACCTACAAAGCTGCGTTTGCTTTGGGGAAGGTACTAGAGGTTGACAGCAAACTTCAGACTATGCCTTTTGAATTTGCCACGGTGAAACAAACGTATTCCATAACGGTTGAGGGTTTGAAAAACTACGAGGGGCTGAATTCCACTCAAATGCAGTTAACGGGGTATGTTTTAACCGCCGATGTAGCCGATTCGGAGCCAATTGAAAAAATTGTTACGGTTACGGCGAACGGAAAGGAACTGCCTGTGTTGTGGAACCACGACAGCGGACGCCGCAAACACTTTTTTACGGTCGACAGCCTTGCCCGTATGCAGGACGATGCCGGAAAGGTGATCGTAAAATGGGAGGGGAGTTCGCTCAATACCGATGTTGCGGGAACAAAGGAACTGGAAATACCGGCATTGAGTACTTTTAAAATTCTGGATGCCACGGTTGTTCAGCAACCCGAACAATCTATCAATGTACGTTTTTCCGATCCGCTGCTAAAAACGCAGGACCTGGAAGGTTTGATTGAACTGGACAACTCAAGAGACCTGCGCCTCGAAGTGGATGGCAACGTGGTGAAAGTATGGACCAGTAAACGTGTGTCGGGCACACAAACCCTGCATGTTTACGAAGGAATAAAAAGCGCCAACTATGTACGTCTGAAATCGGGTGAGAATTTTCTGCTTCAATTTACCAATGCCGAGCCGGCACTTCGATTGATAGGCAAAGGCGTGATTGTTCCGCAAACCGATCACCTGGAGTTTCCTTTTGAAGCGATTAGCCTGAATGCAGTCGATGTTCGTTTAATCGAGATTTACAAAGACAATATTGCGCAGTTTTTACAGGAAAACCGTTTGAGTGGAAGTTCCGACCTGAAGCGTGTCGGAAGGCCGGTTTACGAAGGAAAAGTTGATTTGATTTCCACCAACCCGGTGAATTACAATCAATGGAACACTTTCAAAATAGACCTGGGCAAACTGGTGAAACTTCAGCAGGGAGCGGTTTATCGTGTTGAACTTCGTTTCCGGAAAGATTATTCGCTTTACATCTGCCCGGAGGATTCGGCTCAAACGGAAGTTCCTGATATTGATTTATCAACCGGAGAAGACTACAGCACGGAGTGGGATATGCCCGGCTGGTACAGCGATTATTATTATCCTGAAGGATACGACTGGCAGGAGCGCGATAATCCCTGTCATGTGGCGTATTACAACTCCGATCGTTTTGTGAGCCGGAACATTATGGCTTCGCAACTGGGGATTATTGCCAAGGAAGGTCGCGACCAGCGTATGTTGTTCGCCGTGTCGAACCTGGTTTCAACATTGCCGGAAGCCGATGTGGAACTTCAACTTTACAACTACCAAAACCAACTGATTGAAACGATAAAAACCGATGCGCAGGGATTTGCTCGGGTTGACCTGAAAAAGAAGCCTTTCCTGCTGGTGGCTAAAAAAGGCAGCCAGTTTGGCTACCTTCGGCTGGATGACGGAACCTCGCTTTCGGTAAGTAATTTTAATGTGGCCGGACAGGAAATCACCGATGGAATGAAAGGTTTTATTTACGGTGAACGCGATGTATGGCGCCCGGGCGACACTTTGTTTCTGAATTTTATTCTGGAAACAGCCTCGGATGATTCCGGAAATCACCCCGTGATTTTTAGTCTGATCAATCCAAAAGAACAGGTGGTTGAACGCCGTGTTGTAACCAGCAATGAAAACGGTTTTTACCGGCTTTCAACACAAACTAAAAAAGATGCCCCCACCGGAAACTGGAGGGCCCAGGTGCAGGTGGGCAACAGCTTCTTCTCGAAGCGGGTGAAAATTGAAACCATCAAACCCAATCGATTGAAGATTGAACTTGGCTTGCCGGACGATAAGTTGCTGGGGATCGAGGATAAGAGCTTGCCGATAAGTGCTTCGTGGTTACATGGCAGTCCGGCAAAATCGTTAAAAGCAAAGGTGGAGGTGCTGTTTACAAAGAGCTCAACACAGTTTCCGAATTTTCAGAGTTATACATTTTCCGATCCTGCTTCCCGCTTTTCGGGTAAGGAAGAAACCATTTTCGATGCGCAACTGGACGAAGCCGGAAAAGGAAGCATCCCTTTAAAACTGGAAGGTTTGGACAATGCGCCGGGAGTGCTGAACGCGTGGTTTACGTCGCGTGTGTTTGAAACCGGTGGCGATTTCAGTACTTCCATTACGAAGGCCCGCTACTCGCCTTATTCTACTTATGTGGGGCTTCGCATGCCCGAGTCGGAAGATAATTGGTACAAAACCGATACGGATTATTTACCGGAAATTGTACTGGTGGATAAAAACGGGAAAGCTGCTTCGGGCAACGACCTGGAGGTTCGTCTCTACAAAGTAAACTGGCGCTGGTGGTGGGAATCGGGCTCTGAAAGCCTGGCACATTACGTTTCCGGAAGCTATTACCAGCCAGTTGATTCGTGGGTAATTAACAAGGCTGAGCATAAGTCGCAGATCCGTCTGAATGTAAAATACACCAACTGGCAAGACAATGGCCGTTATTTTCTGTGGGTAAAAGACAATACTTCGGGACATTCTTCGGGTATCACCTTTTACATGTCGAAATGGGGCGGCTGGCGTTCCGACGGAATGGCAGAAGGCGCTACGATGTTGAGTATTCGGACCGCCAAGGAAAAGTACAATGTGGGGGAAGACATTGAAGTGGTCATTCCTTCTTCCAAAACCGGAAAAGCTTTGGTGAGCCTCGAAAACGGAACCAAAGTGCTGGATATGTTTTGGGTGGAAACGGCCGATAAGCAAACCCGCTTTTCAATAACGGCCAAACCGGAAATGGCGCCTAATTTCTACGTTCATGTTAGTTTGATTCAGCCTTTTGGGAGCACAGAAAATGATGCGCCGCTAAGGTTGTATGGCGTGATTCCGGTGGAAGTGGAAAATCCGGAAACCATTTTGAAGCCCTTGATCAAAGCTCCGGCGGAAATTGAACCGGAAACGGATTATTCGGTAGAAATTTCAGAAGCCAACAACCAAAAAATGACCTATACACTCGCCATTGTTGATGAAGGACTGTTGGGATTGACCAATTATACAACGCCCAATCCGCATGCTACTTTTTACCAGCGCGAAGCCTTGGGGGTAAAAACCTGGGATTTGTATGATTACGTGGCGGGTGCTTATGGTGCAAGGCTCGAAAAAGCTTTTGCGGTAGGAGGCGATGGCGAGATGGTAGATTCTGAAAAGAAAGAGGCCAACCGCTTTAAGCCCGTGGTTCAGTTTGCCGGTCCCTTCACCCTTGAAGCCGGAAAGAAACAAAAGCACACTTTCAAAATGCCGAATTATGTGGGCGCTGTGCGTATGATGGTGGTGGCCGGAAATCGAGGGGCTTACGGTGCAGAAGAAGTTTCAGTTCCGGTCCGGAAAGGCTTGATGTTGTTGGCAATCGTTCCGCGTGTGCTGGCACCGCTGGAAACATTTGATCTGCCGGTATCTGTTTTTGCCATGAAAGACAATGTAAAAGATGTTTCGATCACGGTAAAAGCCAACGAACTGTTTGAGGTTGTCGGAAGTCCTGATAACAAACTTCAGTTTGCTGAAACCGGTGAGAAAATGAGTTATTTCAAGCTGAAAGTAAAAGCTCAGAGCGGTGTTGGTAAAATTGTGGTGGAAGCAAAATCGGGCAGGGAAACGGCCAGTTACGAAGTGGAAGTTCAGGTGCGCAACCCAAACCAGGCGGTAACGGTTCTGCAATCAAAACTGGTGAAAGGAGACGAAAACTGGAACACCGAACTGCAGAACCCGGGAGAACCCGGCAGCAACGAGGCGTGGGTGGAGATCTCAGGATTTCCTCCGCTAAACCTGGGCAAATACATCGACTACCTCATTCAATATCCGCACGGTTGTGTGGAACAGATTACGTCGGCTGTTTTTCCGCAATTGTTTCTGAAGAATCTGACGGAAGTTGATGCGGATCAAAAACTGGAGATTGAAACCAATGTTCGCCAGGCTTTGGTGAAACTGCAGGCGTACCAGTTGGGGAGCGGCGGATTTAGTTACTGGCCCGGATCGTCGTATGCCAACGAATGGGGAACCAATTACGTAGGCCATTTTCTTGTTTGTGCTGAAAAAGCCGGTTATTCGTTGCCTTACGGAATGAAGGACAAGTGGGTGCATTACCAGAAATCGGCCGCGCGAAACTGGAAGAAATCACAAAGCGATACCGATATTTATTATTACCGGAATTACGACCTGAACCAGGCGTATCGCTTGTACACACTGGCTTTGGCCGGAAATGCGGATTTGGGGGCCATGAACCGCCTGCGTGAGAAAACTACCAAGTCGCAGGACGTGCTTTGGCGCCTGGCTTCGGCCTATGTGCTGGCAGGTAAAAAGGAAGTGGCACAGCAACTGGTGGCCAATTTATCGACAGAGGTAGAAGAATACAACGAATTCAGCGGAACATTTGGCTCTTCGTTGCGTGACAAGGCCATGATCCTGGAATCGCTCGTTTTGCTCGATGAGCAGGAGAACGCTTTCGGTATGTTGCAGGAAATTTCCGAAGACATCAATAAAAGTAGCTGGTTAAGCACACAAACAGTGGCGTGGAGCCTGTTCTCGGCGGCTCAGTTTTCAGATAAGTTCTATAAAAACGGCAACGAAACCGGTTATGAACTGACCGCGAACGGTGAAAAAGCCAAGGCCCGTACCAAAATTCCTGTGGTTAAAGTTCCTGTAAAAAATAACAATACCCGGCAGGTTGCATTGGAGTACAAGAACACCGGCGCAAATGCTACTTTTGTCAGACTGGTTACCCGGGGAATTCCGGCGGGTGTTGATTCCACTTCTGCTGTCAGTAATTTAGTGCTGGAGGTAAAATACCTTGATGCGGCTGGTAAAACGATCGATCCTACTTCTGTTTCGCAGGGAACGGATATCAAAATGGAAGTAACAGTGAAACATCCGGGCAAAAAGGTAAACTACGAAGAAATGGTACTGTCGGTACTGGTTCCTTCGGGTTGGGAAATCCTCAACAAGCGGTTAAGCGATGCGCCTCAAAGCGATGCGAATTATGAATACCAGGACATTCGCGACGACCGGATTTACACCTATTTTGATCTGGACATGGGCAAACAAAAGACATTCACTTTTTACCTGAATGCTGCCTACAAAGGGGAATTCTATCTCCCGCCGGTGAGCTGCGAAGCCATGTACGACAATAGTGTGAATGCCCGCAGGGGAGGGAAGATGGTGATGGTGAAATAGTAGTGCGGTGAGAAAAAAAATCAAGGTCAGACGATGACAGCCTGAACAAACCAGAGGACGTGCTCCTTAAAAGTTGCTAATTATGGAGAATTTTAAAGGACTTGTTTCAACCATAGAACAGTTGCATGCCAACTTGCAGCAATCAGCTGTTAATGCGGTGAATAGATTGCTTACCATGCGGAACTGGTTGATTGGCTATTACATTGTTGAATTTGAGCAAAAAGGAAAAGATCGGGCAGAATACGGAAAATCGGTATTGAAATCGATAGCTGAAAAATTGAGCAATATAAAAAGGAATTGGCGTGTAGTAGCATATCTGGTTGCTTTGATAATAGCATTTTTCTTTATCGGAGGCTGGTTGGTGCCACGCCCGCTTTTCGATACATCGTATTCTACCGTTTTGGAAAGCAGTGAAGGCGAATTGCTGGGTGCCCGTATTTCGGACGATGAACAATGGCGTTTTCCTCCGGTGGATTCTGTTCCGGAGAAATACGAAAAATGCGTTCTAAATTTCGAAGACAAGTATTTCTATTCTCATCCCGGAATCAATTTGTTTTCCATGGCGCGTGCCTTGGTTCAAAATATCAGGACAGGGAAAATTGTGAGCGGAGGCAGTACGATTACCATGCAGGTGTGCCGTTTGGCTCGCAGCCAGAAAGAACGATCGATAAAAAATAAGTTGATAGAAATGTTCTGGGCGCTTCATGTGGAACTGCGTTATTCAAAATCGGAAATTTTGGAGCTGTATGCTTCACATGCTCCGTTTGGCGGAAATGTGGTGGGCCTAGATGCTGCGGCATGGCGCTATTTTGGCCGCGACCCCGGTCAGTTGTCGTGGGCCGAGGCGGCTACCTTGGCCGTTTTGCCCAATGCCCCGTCGCTGATTTATCCCGGAAAGCTTGATTTGCGGCTAAAACAAAAACGCGATTTTTTGCTGAATCAGTTGCTGCTTACCAACGAAATTGACAGCATCACTTACGAGCTGGCCATTTCAGAACCTTTGCCTGAAAAGGTAAATGCTTTGCCCGATATCGCTTTTCACATCACTGAAAAAGCCAATGCCGAAAAACACGGACAGCGTATTAATTCCCCCATCCGGTATCAACTTCAGGAGCGGGCGAATGAAATTGTTGCCCGGCATCAGCAACGCTTGAAATCGAATTTTATCCACAACATGGCGGTGCTGGTCGTGGAAATTCCATCGAAAAAAGTGCTGGCGTATGTGGGAAATACCAACAGTGATGATAGTATCGTTCATGGCAACCAAGTGGATATTGTGCAGGCTCCGCGCAGTTCCGGAAGTATTTTGAAGCCGTTTCTGTATGGTAAAATGCTCGACGAAGGTCTGCTTCTTCCATCGATGCTGACACCTGATATTCCGATTCGTTTTGGTGGTTTTACCCCGATGAATTTTGATCGCGAATACAACGGCGCTGTTCCGGCAGAGGAAGCACTGGCGCGTTCGCTGAATATTCCGGCGGTGCATTTGCTGAAAGAGTACGGGGTAGGGCCTTTTTATTCTTTTCTGAAGAAAACGGGCATGTCCACCCTGAATAAACAACCCGAACATTACGGACTGTCATTGATTTTGGGCGGCGCAGAAGTTAAACTGTGGGACCTGGCCGGAATGTATGCCTCGCTCGGAACCATCCTGAAACGCTATAACGAGGAGGATGGCTTTTATTCCTCCCAACCTTTTAGTTCGTTGGTGTGGGAAGATGATGTGGAGTTTACAGAAGTGGCCGGAACTCAACCTTATGTGCGGGCTTCGGCGGTTTATGCTACGCTTGATGCTTTGTTAAAAGTGAAACGCCCGGAAAGCGAAGCCGGTTGGGAACATTTTGCGCACACCCGAAAAATTGCCTGGAAAACCGGGACCAGTTTTGGTTTCAGGGATGCCTGGGCGGTGGGAGTGACTTCGCAGTTTGTAGTGGCTGTTTGGTGTGGAAATGCCGATGGAGAAGGGCGCGCCGGCCTCACCGGTATATCGGCGGCAGCACCGGTAATGTTCGATGTGTTTTCCGTCCTTCCGTATTCTGAATGGTTTCAAATTCCAACAGATGAAATGACGAGTATTGAAGTTTGTGCGCAGAGTGGTTACCGCCCGGGAGAATTTTGCACTGAGCGAAAAGAGATCGTGGTTCCTGCCGGAAACAAAGTGGGAGTGTGTCCATATCACCGGCGCATTCATTTAAACAAAGAAGGAACTTATCGTGTAAATGCCGCTTGTTACCCGGTTTCGGAAATGCAGCATCAAAATTGGCTGGTGCTTCCTCCGGCAATGGAATACTACTACAAACGTCAGAATGTTTTGTATGCTACTTTGCCACCGCTTATGCCGGGTTGTTCAGAAACCGAACAACAACTGGAGTTTATTTATCCGCGCGAATGGAACCGGCTGTTTATCCCGGTTGATTTGGATGGAACACCGGGGAAGATTATTTTCGATCTGGCGCATCGTTCAAATAATGTTACGGTTTTCTGGTATCTCGATAATCGTTTTCTGGGCACCACCCAAAATGTACACCAGCTCGAATTACGTCCCGGTGAGGGCTGGCACAGCATTACTGTTACTGATAATTTGGGAAATTCGATGACCAAACGCTTTAAGGTGGTAAACCGGTAGGCGCTTCGATGCAAAATGATGTAAGTGTTATTATAAGGCATCGGAACCCGGCTTCTAACTTAAATCATGAATTGATTTCGTAAAAGTTTGTAATTTTGCCCCTGATTTTACAGATAGGTATGACAGACATCAAGCTTAATACAATACCCGAAGCCATTGCAGCCATTAAAAAAGGCGAAATGATTATTGTGGTAGACGATGAAGACAGAGAGAATGAAGGGGATTTAATTGTCGCTTCGGAACTGATAACAACCGAGATCGTTAATTTCATGGCCAGCCAGGCAAGAGGCCTGATTTGCGTGGCGTTAACCGAGAAAAGATGTGACGAGTTAAGTCTCGATTTGATGGTGGGAAAAAACACATCATCGAACGAAACCAATTTCACGGTGTCTGTAGATGCTATTCACCCGGAAGTTACAACCGGTATTTCTGCGGCAGACCGGGCCATCACCATTCAGATGCTGGTAGATGAAAAAACCAGGCCCGAGCAATTAGGACGTCCCGGGCATATTTTCCCGTTAAAAGCCAAAGACCGTGGGGTACTTCGCCGTAGCGGCCACACCGAAGCAGCGGTTGACCTGACTCGTTTGGCGGGTTTGAAACCTTCGGGAGTTTTGGTTGAAATAATGAATGAAGACGGAACAATGGCAAGGTTGCCGCAGCTCTACGAGTTTGCGCAGAAGCATAATCTGAAAATTGTTACGATAAAAGACCTGATTTCTTTTCTGTTTCAGAGCGAAAGCCTGATTGAAAGGGGAGAGGAAGTTGATTTGCCAACGCAATACGGCGATTTCAGGATCGTTCCGTTTCGCCAGAAATCAAATGGCGCAGAGCACATTGCCCTGATAAAAGGAACCTGGGAACCCAACGAACCGATTTTGGCGCGGGTTCATTCGTCGTGTATGACCGGTGATATTTTTGGCTCGATGCGTTGCGAATGTGGCGACCAGTTGCACAAAGCCATGGAAATGATCGATAAAGCCGGGAAAGGCGTGATTGTTTACATGATGCAGGAAGGACGTGGTATTGGCCTGTTGAATAAAATTGCCGCCTATAAACTGCAGGACCAGGGACTGGATACGGTAGAAGCTAACCTGCATCTTGGTTTTAAAGCCGATGAACGTGATTACGGGGTAGGAGCGCAAATTCTTTCCAACCTAGGGGTAACCAAAATGCGTTTGATGACAAATAATCCTGTTAAACGGGTTGGATTGGAAGGTTACGGACTGGAAGTAACCGAAATTGTTCCGGTTGAAATTCCGCCCAACGAACACAATCAAAGATACATGAAAACAAAGCGTGACAGAATGGGACATCATCTGAAAGGCTTTAACTACGACAAATAATCGCTTTATCGTCCTTTGTTTGTTTGCTAAAATTACCTGGAGGTCTTTTTTTGATTTTTGTCTACCTGTTTGAATTAGAATGGAGTATGCTTTAGGCGTAGTGAAACATATGGCGAAAAGTCGATTTCCCTTTTGTTAAATACCATTTTTATTGCGTACATTAGTCAAAATTTAAATCTCGAAACAATGGATGGAAAAACTAAAGCAATTGTAGCGCACATCTACTGGATTGGTTGGGTGATTGCTCTCATTTTAAATTCAAGTGACAAGGATGAACTTACGAGTTTCTATATTCGACAATTACTTGGATTGTTTCTACTTAGTTTAGTTTTAATGTTTATTCCAATTATTGGTTGGTTGGCCAATATTGTAATTTTTGTTTTTTGGATCATCAGCTTGATTGGTGCAATCAACGGAGAAAAGAAACTCATTCCTTTAGTAGGAGAATTATTTCAGGATTGGTTTAAAGGCCTGTAATAACATTATAATCTGCTGATTTGATTGAAATAGATCAGCGGTTGTAGCAAAAAGGGTTAAAATCGGATTTTAACCCTTTTTAATTTTTGGATTATGTCAATGGCATAATCTTTGACCGAACCCAAACTCAAATGAATCATAAAACATCTTTAACCTATTCGTTATGATCCGCCGAATATCCATCATTACAATTTTAGTTGTATTGGCTGTAATCACGGTAGTGTTCGCACTTAAACCATCGCATGACGATGAAGTCATGTTGACAGCCACCGCTCAAAAAGGAAAATTTGAGTCAATGGTTTACTCCTCCGGGCAACTGGAGTCGCAGGAAGCCGATTACATTACTGTTCCCGCAGTTTTCAGAGACAACCGCTTAAGGATTTGGGAAATAACCATTGCCGATATGATTGAAGAAGGCTCCCGCGTTGACTCCGGAGATTATGTGGCAACCATCGACCATTCAGCAGTTGATGAGCAGTACAAAACCGCCATGGACGAACTCGACCAACGCTTTACCGAGTACGAGGACAGCAAAATCGATTCGAACTTAACCCTCAGTAATCAACGCGACCAGATCGTAAATGCACAACTCGATCTGGAGGAAAGACAGATCATCATCAAAGAATCGGTTTACGAGGCTCCTTCAGTAAAAAGAAAAGCTGAAATGGATCTTGAAAAAGCCGAACGTAAATACGAGCAAATGAAACAGGCTTATGTGCTGAAACAGCAGCAGGAAGCCAACAAGGTAGACCGGCGTTTTATTAATTATAAACAGGCAAAAGAGCGTGTCGATCTTCTGCAATCCGTTTATGACGCCTTAACAATCCGCTCGCCCAAATCGGGCATTATCGGTTATTACCGTTACTCGGGCCGAGGTGCAGCAGTTAAGGCTAACTCCACGATTTCTACGCGCAGCCCGGCCATTGCTACTTTCCCGAAAATGAACACACTGATATCTACTACCTTTATTAATGAAATTGATATCTCCCGGATTAAAGCCGGTCAGAAAGTAGCGATTGGAATCGATGCTTTTCCTGAGAAAATGCTGGAAGGCGAAGTAAGCTCGATTGCCAACGTAGGGCAGTTGCTTCCGCGAAGCGATGCCAAGGTTTTTGAAGTGAAAATTAAAGTGATCGGCGACGACGAAGAGTTAAAGCCGTCGATGACCACCAGTAATGTTATTCAAACCGGTTATGCTGAAGAAGCTGTTTTTGTGCCGTTGGAGTCGGTTTTTACAAACGACAGTCTTAGTTATGTCTATTTGTCAGAAAAAGACGGGAGAAAAATTCAAAAGCAGGTAGTAGAGACCGGGATTCAGAATGAAAACTTTGTGGTGGCACTCCAGGGTATAAAGGAAGGAGACCGACTACTGCTCACGGAACCTGAAAATGCCGAATCACTGACATTCGAGGGCATGGACATTTATCAGTCGATAAAAGATAAGGCGAATCAAGCCGCCGGAGAGAATTCCCAGGAGGCAGCGTTGGCTCAACCGAAAAAGTTCACCTCCAAATAATAGGATTTCATGTTTATAAAACGTTATCTACACGACATTAGCATTGCCGTAGAGGCGATTATTGCCAACAAGGTAAAGTCGATGCTTACGGCGCTCGGTATTATTTTCGGAGTAGCGGCGGTTATCAGTATGATGGCCATCGGAAACGGAGCCGAGCAGGAGATTCTGGACCAGATAAAACTGGTGGGCGTAAATAACATTATCATTACGCCAAGCACCTTAACCATTGAAGGTGGTGGCGGAGGAGAAGGCGGTGATGAAAAGGCCGGAGCCAACAAGTTTTCGAAAGGCTTAACGCTTATGGATGCAGAAGCCATTCGCAAAATTATTCCTTCCGTTCAGCAGCTTTCGCCCGTAATATCATTTAATTATTCAGCCTTGCTCGATGCCCACAGTAAACCGGTGGTGCTCGAAGGGGTGAATAACAGCTATTTCAACCTGTTTAATATTCAGTTGAGCGAAGGGACACTTTTTAGCGATCAGCAAAATGAAAATGGTTACCCGGTATGTATTATCGGCGACAATATTAAAACCGAATTTTTCAGGGGAAGAGAAGCTGTGGGCGAGCTGATTAAATGTGGTCAGATATGGCTCAAGGTGATCGGAGTGGTGGAACGCCGTGATTTTACTGCCTCTGCTTCTGACGAATTGGGGATTAGCAGTTCCGACAACAAGATTTTTATCCCGGTACAAACCATGCTGCTGCGTTTTAAAAACCGCTCGCTGGTAAGGGCCGATGAGGTAGCAAAAGCCAACAAGGGAAATGGCCCCGGTGGAGGTGGTATGATGGTTTTCAGGATGGGAGAAGAACCTGTGCAGGAAGATTACGAGGAAACGGATTCGAATCTGAACCAGCTCGACAAAATTGTTGTGCAGGTGAAAGAAACCGAGCAATTAAATGCTACTGCATCATTGATAAAGCGGATGCTTTTAAGGCGCCATTCTGAATTGTACGATTTTGAAGTAACGATTCCGGAGTTGCTTTTAAAACAGCAACAGAAAACCCGTAATATCTTTAATATTGTACTGGGGGTTATTGCCGGTATTTCCCTGATTGTGGGTGGAATTGGTATCATGAATATTATGTTGGCTTCGGTGATGGAACGTATTCGTGAGATCGGTGTCAGACAGGCGGTTGGTGCCAAAAAGAAAGACATCATTGCGCAGTTTCTGGCCGAATCGACGCTTATCAGTCTTACGGGTGGATTAATCGGAATTATTCTGGGGATTGTTCTTTCGAAGATCATTACAGGAATGTTCGAGATTAAAACCATCGTTTCTTTTTTCAGTGTATTCATTGCTTTTGGAGTCTCGGTACTGGTGGGAGTTACCTTTGGGTACCTGCCGGCCAAACGTGCTTCCGACAATGACCCGGTTGAATCATTACGTCAGTAAAAAAACAAGCTTATGAGACATTTAATATTAATGCTGTTCATTGTTGGCATTACAATCGTTCCCGGCTTTTCGCAGGGACCAACACTTCGTTTAACATTACCCGAGGTGATCGATCTGGCAACAGAACAGTCGATCGATGCTTTCAGAAATAAAAATATGTACCTGGCACGTTACTGGGAGTTCCGTTATTACAAAGCTGAACGTTTACCCGGGTTGTCACTTAGTTCGTCACCGGTTGATTTTAACCGTTACAGCAGAAAGGAATACAATTTTGAAACCAACCAGGACGAATACCGCATGCGTGAGTATTTTAATTCTGATGTGTCGTTGTCGCTGGTTCAGAATGTTGCTCAAACAGGCGGGCAGATTTTTCTTCGGTCGGGACTGGGTATGGTGAAAAACCTGGGCGACGATGGAAGCACATCTTATACTGCGACGCCTATTAGTATTGGTTATTCGCAGGAGTTGAACGGGTATAATGCCTTAAAATGGAAGGCGAAAATAGAACCGCTGAAATATGAAAAGGCAAGAAAACAGTTGATTGAGAGTAATGAAACGCTCAAGCAAAAAGCAGTTTCTGTATTTTTTAACCTGGCGCGTGCGCAAATCCAAAAATCGATTGCGGAAACCAACCATGCCAATGCCGATACCCTGTATAAAGTCGGGCAGGGACGCTACCAGGTAGGAACGGTTACGCAGGATGAATTGCTGAAACTGGAATTAAGCCTGCTGAATGCCAGTCAGGCTCTTAACCAGGCAAATGTGAATGTTAAACGCTTGCAGTCGTCGTTCAACTCATTCCTGGCACTGGAAAAAGAAACAACAGTAGAATGCGTTATGCCGGATATTATTCCTGACTTTAAAGTGGAAGCCGGCGATGCCATTTCTTTTGCAGTTGAAAACAATCCTGCCATCATTGATCATGAGCAACGTGTTTTGGAAGCCGATCAGGCAGTGGCTTCTGCCAAGTCAGAAACCGGTCTGAATACAAGTGTTTTTGCTTTGTATGGATTGAATCAGGACTCAAAAGATTTTGCAGATGTTTATGGGAAGCAAAACAAAAGTCAGCGTTTGAACCTGGGCGTAAATATACCCATTGTAGATTGGGGGCGCAGAAAAGGGCGTTTTGAGATGGCCAAATCCAACCGGGAAGTGTCTCTTGCCGTGATCAGGCAGGAACGAATCGATTTCGAACAAGAAGTTTACCAGCGTGTATTGGAGTTCAACCTTCAGTCAAGTCAGGTTTACAACGCCGCAAAGGCTGATACGGTGGCACAGATGGGCTACAATGTAACGTTTCAGCGTTTTCTTATCGGAAAGATCGATGTGGTTGTATTGAATATTGCCAGCACTGATCAGGAGAACGCCCGTATGCAGTATGTGGATGCACTAAACCAGTTTTGGACAAAATATTACCAGCTCAGAAGCCTGACACTGTTTGACTTTGAAAAGAAAAAACAGCTTGTTGCAGAATACGATAAAATCCTCCAAAAACAATGATATGAGTAAAAAGCGAATTATTACAGCGGCCATTATACTGGTTGCCATAGTTGCGATAGCTCTGATTTTTAAAGAAGAGGTTGCCAGTGAGCCCAAAGGAATTTATACCGTACGATGTGGTAGTTTTGAAGAAGTGATCAGGTGCAAAGGCGAGATCAATAGTGCCGACGTAGTTGAAATCAGGATTCCTCAAACACTTGCCGACTATTCTTTGCGGGTTTGGTCGTACCGTATTATGGATATTGTGGATGAAGGAAAGGAAGTGAAAAAAGGTGAATTTATTGCGCAGTTGGACAAAAGTCAGCTAACGACCCGCATGCGTGAGGTGACACAGGATCTGGAACGACTGACCGCAGATTTGAAAAATGCAGTTATCGATAGTACGGTAATTCTGACGCAGCTTCGGGAAGAGATCAAGGATGCTCAGCTTGATTTGGAATACAACAAAATCGACTTGGAACAATCGGTCTATGAGTCGGAAGCAGAGCAGCGAAAGATTCAAATGAGATATCAGAAAGCGGAGATCGGGATCGAGAACAAAAAGCGAAATTACCAGCTGGAAATCAACAAACGTAAAGTAGGGATTATGCGTCTTGAAAATTACGTTGAAGAGAGGAAAGAATCAGTGGCGAAAATTCAAAAGGCCATTGCTGCTTGCCGGATTACTTCTCCCGACAATGGAATTGTGATGCTGGCCAAAAGTCCTTTCGAAGGAAAGAAATACAAGCGAAACGATTATTGCTACCCTTACATGCCGGTTCTTGCGGTTCTTCCGAACCTGAACAAAGCCAATTCTGAAGTTTATGTGAAAGAAATTGATATTTCAAAAGTGGCTGTGGGCGACAGTGCCCGTGTTTCTTTTGATGCCCTGGAGGGTGTAACACTAAAAGGAAAGGTAGTTTGGGTGGCTTCGATGGGAGAAGACCATAAAGATTTTGACATGAAAGTTTTTAAGGTTTTCATTCGTTTGGAGGAAACAGATCCGGGCTTGAAACCGGCGATGACCAGTAACAGTGAAATTATTGTCAGCAATCTTGAAAATGTGCTTTCGGTGCCTGTGCGCTCGGTATTTACCAGCGACAGCGGCAAATTTGTTTGGCTGAAACAGGGTAGTAAACTGGTGCAGCAGCCTGTTACCACGGGACCCGAAAACGAAGAATCGATCGTGATTACCCAGGGCATACAGGAAGGAGACCGGATTGCTACCGAGGCGCCTGCTGTTATATAGAAGATATTATCTCAGACACACATGTACAAAAAAACCGGGGAGCTCCCCGTTTTTTTGTATGCTTTTGAAAAACAGTTTTACTTCGATTAATTGGTCAGTTTGATTTCTCCGTAACGGCTTCTTACAAATACTTTTCCGCCTTCGCCTGAACCAACTTTCCCTTTTACTGTTTGCGAGTTGTTTTCACGTATGCGGTTTCCTTCAAAACTTTCCTGCGGGTAAGAAATTCCGCAATAATCGCAACTGGCATCGATCGAGTAATTGGCATTGTTTAAGCCCAGCGATATTTGCCCGTAGCTGTTGGTAATATCAATAAAGTCGAAAGCCGGGTTAATGGTTCGAACTTTTACCCCGCCATAGCCCGATTCAATTTTAATGCTTTTGGAAAGCTCATCGATGCTAACCTGACTGTATTTTGTAGTGGCAGTAACACTTTCTACTTTGCCAAAGCGGAATTTATCGTATTTCGATTCAATCTGAATGTCCTTTCCTTCTCCCAGTTCGAATGAGGAATATTTCGATTCGAGTTTTAATGACTTCAACGTTTCAACAGTCATAGGTGAGTAGGCTACCTGTACATTCATATTGGTGGCTTCTCCAATACTTGCGTTTCCGTAAGCAAGGTCTACATTTAGGCTGCCGCCTTCGGGAGTGAGCAGTTCGTTGGCACTGAGGTTCCCGTATTTGATCTGAAAATCACCGTTTGCTTCCAGCCGGTTCACCAAAGTGTTTCCGTATTTGTTTTCAATCATCAGGTTTCTATCCGAAGGGATATTTACCGTATAATCGATACTGAAACGTTTCTGGCTTTTAAATTCATTCGCAATTTTTGTTTCAGCCTTAATGGTTTTACCACTTTTCTGGAACTGTACACTGATCAGGTCGAGCAACTCGTTTGTTTTTTTCTCGTTGGCGGCTTCTACCGTAACTTTTACTTCAATGGTAACTTCGCTGCCACCGTCGTTGTTGATTTTTATTTCACCAAATTTATTGATGATCTGCAGTGTTGAAACATCCGAAACCGCCCAGGATTCTTTGTACTCTTTTGATTTTTCTTCTGCTTTTGCTGTAATGCCGGCTGTCAATAGCCCGGCTAACAGACACACTGTTATCCATTTAAAGGTTTTCATAACTTTTATTTTTTTGTTGTTTTACTTCTTCTAATTTGTTTACGATCATGTTGATCAAGCTTAATTTTACCTGGTAATATTCGAGCATTGCGTTAATTACTCTTTCGTCGTTCGGATTGGCGGCTAAATCTTTTTGCAGGGTTTTATACCGCGATTCAAACTCATTGAGTTCCTCGTGCATCATGGTTTGTTCTTCTTCCGAAACAAAGCCTTCGCGGGTAAGCTCGTCCCACTGGTTCAGCCCCGAGCGAATAGAAGTTTGATAGTAAAATTCGGTTTCTTCGTATTCAGGAGAAACAGAAGCCAGTGTAAATTCCGGATTTTCTCCTGAGTGGCGAATCAAGCCCTGCTGGTTGGGCGAGAAATAAATAAAGGCCTGGTTGGTAGCCAGCAAAACAAATACAACTGCTGCCGCAACCTTCCCTACCAGCGACCAGCTAAAGCGATATTTGCTGTTTTGCTTTTTCAGCCTGGCTTCAAACCTGTCGAAGTGCCCGTCTTCGGGTTCGTTGTCATTCAACGCCTCCAGGTTTTTTAAAATCAAATCTTCTATGTAATCTTTTTCTTTCATGGCTTTTTTAATTGTACGAGAATACTTCTTTTCCTTTCAACAATTCGCGCAGCTTGTTTTTGGCCCTTAACAACTGTGTCCTCGACGATGAATTTGAGATGCCCAGTATTTCACTGATTTCTTCGTGGTCGTAGCCTTCAATCAGAAATAAACTGAGAACCACCCGGTAGCCGTCCGGAAGCCGGTGAATGGCTTCGTGCAAAACCTTTACATCCACTTCATGGGAAGGCATCTGGTAATCGGCAATTTCGGTGGTGCGTTCGTTTACTTCTTCAAACTTCACCTTGTTCTTTTTTAAATAATCCAATGAACGGTTTACCACAATTTTCTTCAGCCAGGCTCCAAAACTTACTTCGCCTTTGTAAGTGTCCATCTTTCTGAATGCGCTTAAAAACGATTCCTGCATCACATCTTCTGCTTCCATCACATCGTTTACCATTCGCAGACTCACACTAAACATGGCTTTGTAATAAAGCTTGTACAAGCTGAACTGTGCCTTTTGATCGCCTGCCCGACACCGGTCGATGAGTTCCTGATGGATGTTTTTATAAAGCGTATTCACACTCTTGTTTTTCTGATTCAATGACGAAAGCAAAAATGCAATGTTGCACCTGTCACAAAATTATTTTTCTCTTTTGAATAAATTATCAGAAAGAGTGCAAAGATCGGTGGAGAAAGGCTTGTTTTTGATTGATTTGAGTGCATTGGCTATTCGGTAGAAAGATGTTGCTTTTTAAAAGGAGGATTTCACCCAAAATTGCAAAAGAAGAAACGGTAATGAAAGTTGAGGATGTTACAGCGAGTTGTAATATTCTATCACCGATTTTAATTCATCGATTTTAGCAGGGCTTATTTTATTCTTTTTGACAAAAGCTTCCATGTCATTTTGATGATCCGGGAATACTTGAAGCAAATCTTTTTTGTTATCGATTCGTTGTGCCGAAGCGGTTTCGATACGAATATAAAATATATCGCTTCTACGTTCAAACTTTGCAGGCTCCGGTTCTTTGTACGCACCGGCTTCTGTCGCTTTCTTATAAATAACTTCCGGCTTGGCATACAAGCTTGCTTTGCCTTTGGTGATGAGCAACATGTATCCCTTTCGTACTTTTTTTACGTTCATGTAAGAAAGATATTCCATGGTGTAGTCTCCAAACGTAATTTTATCGATGGTTTCGGGGGCTGCAATGGCCAGTATTTTGTTTTCAGGAGTCTTAAATTCAATGTTGTCGTTGAAGATATTGTAGCGAAGCGGGATATCGGTATATTGAAATTTGGTGGTGGTATAAACCGAACCGTTTATGAACTCCTGGTTGAGGAAGGCCGAACCCAGGATGTCTTTTTCAGAGAGTTCGCTGTAATATTCACCCGAGGCTATTTTATAGGTTCTTACAAAGTCTACTGCCGAGCTTAGTTGATAATTTACCTGTGCGAAGGTTGTTCCGGCCGTCAATAACAGTGCGATGATAATTAACTTTTTCATTTTAGGAATTTACGTTAACAGAATGCTTATGAATGCTTCTCCGAAAGTTAGTTAAAATAGAAAAAGAGCTTCAAAAATTACACCATTAATTTAAAGTCATTTAAGAGGTTAACAAAAAAAGCAAGCCTTGAGAGCTTGCTTCTGATAGTGCTATTGGTTGATTTTTTATCCGTCGTTCATCGATGCGAGGAATTCTTCTATACTTCCGGCACGCATCAGGCGCGTTTTCATGAAGTCCATGGCTTCCAGTGAATTCATATCGCCCAGGTAATTGCGGAGGATCCACAGTTTGTCGAGTATATCTTTCGAGAACAGTAAATCTTCGCGACGGGTACTTGAAGTAGGAATATCCACCGAAGGGAAAATACGTTTGTTCGATAATTTCCGGTCGAGCTGAAGTTCCATGTTACCGGTACCTTTAAATTCTTCGAAGATTACTTCGTCCATTTTCGAACCTGTTTCGGTCAGCGCCGTTGCCAGAATGGTTAAAGAACCACCTTCTTCGATGTTACGGGCTGCTCCAAAGAAACGCTTGGGCTTGTGCAGTGCGTTGGCATCCACACCACCCGACAGTACCTTACCCGAAGCTGGCTGTACCGTATTGTAAGCACGGGCCAAACGGGTAATTGAGTCGAGCAGGATCACTACATCGTGTCCGCATTCTACCAAACGTTTTGCTTTTTCCAGTACAATGTTGGCCACTTTTACGTGTTTTTCTGCCGGCTCATCAAATGTCGATGAAATTACTTCGGCATTAACGCTGCGTGCCATATCAGTCACCTCTTCAGGGCGTTCATCGATCAACAGAACGATCATGTACACCTCCGGGTGATTGGCTGCAATGGCGTTGGCTATTTCTTTTAATAAAACGGTTTTACCAGTTTTGGGCTGGGCCACAATCAAACCACGTTGTCCTTTCCCGATCGGGGCAAACATGTCCACAACACGTGTCGAGATGTTGTCGTGCCCGTTTCCGGTTAACTGGAATTTGGAATCGGGGAAAAGCGGTGTTAAGTGATCAAAAGGAACACGGTCGCGAATGTATTCAGGACTGCGTCCATTGATTTCCAATACCTTAATCAGTGGAAAATATTTTTCTCCTTCTTTTGGAGGACGAACCGTACCTTTTACTGTGTCGCCGGTTTTCAACCCAAACAATTTGATTTGAGATTGCGAAACATAAATATCATCCGGCGAGTTCAGGTAATTATAATCCGATGAGCGCAGAAAACCATATCCATCCTGCAAAATTTCCAATACACCTATGTTGGTAATGATTCCATCAAACTCAAATTGCTTTTGTTTCTGACGGATATTTTGGTTCTGGTTCTGATTTTGACCCTGATTATAATTATCGGATTTTTGATGTCTTGACTTATTGTCGTTTCTTGGTTGTTCCTGTTTTTGCTCAGCATCTTTACGCACAGGTTGGTTGGCCTGTTGCACATTTTGTTGCGGTGCGTTTTGCTGTGGCGTATTTGGCTGTTGCCTTTCTTCTTTTGGCTGAGGTTTTACCTGAAATTCCTTTTTTTCAGCTACAAGTGCTTCCTGTTTTACATTTTCCTGTTTTACGGGAGTTGGCTGTTCTGCTGGTTTTTGAGCCGGTGCGGCAGGTGATTTTTCTTTGTTAAAACCTTTTATAATGGCTTTAATTTGTTCCTGGCGAGAAGAATTATCTGACTCTTGTTGTTTCGCAGGTTCTGCTTTTTTCTGATCACCTTTCTTTCTAGGCCCGGATCCTACTTTTTCCCGTTTCACGGTTTCAATTCTATGACGTGGCCGTTTATTCCGACGGTTGTCATCCTGTGCCGGTTCTTCCGGAGCAGGAGGCGGGGGTGGAGGAGATGATTTCTTCAGAAATCCTCCCAAAATACCGGTTTTCTGTTCTTTGGGCGCAGGTTTGGTTTTCTTTTCTGCCTCCATTATGGCTTGCGTGTCAAGGATTTTATAGATCAAATCCTGTTTCTTAAAAGACTCGACACGTTTGATGTTTAATCCTTTAGCTATCTCCTTCAGCTCAGGCAGAAGCTTTTTATTCAATTCTAAAATGTCGTACATAGACTGTGCTTAATTCGTTTTCCCGATTAATAATTGTTTGATAAAACTATTGGAACAATATACGAGGGGAGTGATTTCAACGGAAATCGTGTGCAATTATAAAGAATTACTGTTTACAAAACAAAATTCTATAACGCTTTTTTCAAATTTTCCCCTAATTCAAAAGTTTTTTAGTGTTTTCGTAAAGTAGGACTGCTATAATTACCTTTCTTCTAGTAATTTATTGACTTGTTTGCAACGTATAAAGCTATACGTTTGAACAGGGCAAAAGGTTCATTTAATTTTGCCGGTTAGTTTCTTTGTATAC
>JBKDZK010000230.1:0-1997 GCA_047971205.1 Draconibacterium sp. | reverse complement strand
CAATAAATAGGCTTGATTTAAACAGGGGATATACTTTTTGTGAAGGCATTAGTGGAATCTGCTGGACTATTAGCCATTTAATTGAAAAAGGTTTTATTCACAATGAGAATGCTGAGGTTATCAATTATTTTGATTCTTTCCTTTCAAATAACATTGTGGCTGATTTAAAGCGGGGAAATAACGATTTTCTTCATGGAGCAATTGGAGCAGCAAACTACCTGTTAAAGCGAATACAAATAGATTGTGTAAGAAAAGTACAAGAAGAAATTCTGGAATTACTTGCCAAACAAATGCAAAATAATGATGATCATTATTTTTGGAATTACTTTGTTGGTCCAAATGAGGGGATACCTGCCTGTAATATAAGCCTTTCACATGGCATGTCAGGTACCGGCTTGTTTTTGGTGAAAGCCGAACAAATGGGTTTTAAAAATAATTTGACACGTGATTTATTAAGCAAAACAAGCCTATTCTTATCGGCACAGGCTAATTCTGATTCTTTAGCGAAATCATTATATCCCTCTTTCTCTCTTAAGCATGGACTTAGTAGTCCCTGGGGCTTGTATAGTCGTTTGGGCTGGTGTTATGGTGATTTGGGAATTGCTTTATTCTTTTGGTATTATTCCCAGTTAGTCAGTTCAATAGAACTTAGAGAAAAAGCGTTAGAAGTGTTTTTGTTTTCCACGAAAAGAACAGGTTTGGAGGAGAATTCTGTTTTTGATGGAGGTATTTGTCATGGGACTTCAGGTATTGCTCTGATATTTAGAAGAATGTACCTGAATACACAACTTCCGGAATTTAAATTAGCCGCAGAATATTGGGTGGATCAAACATTATTAATGGCGAAATATAACGATGGGTTAGCGGGTTACAAAGCAAATAAAAAAACACTTGAATATGGTTTATTAGAAGGAATTGCAGGTATTGGACTAGTACTGCTTTCCTTTTTATCAGATAATGATCAGCAGTGGGATGAGTTTCTTTTGCTGAGCTAACTATAAAAAGTACATGATAAAAGGTGAACTATAAATATTGTGGATAAACACAACGATTTAACGGATTACGATTACTTGTTGGAAGATCGCTCAGAATTGTACGACTTAAACAAAATAGAATTACACTAAAAAGAACCGGGGCAGGCTTGCCACCTTTCCCCGGTTCCAGACACTTTAAATAAACTACAACTTAATGCAGTTACCGGCAAAGATAATAAATAAGAAAACGCAAGCGAGTTTGTACTTAATACTTACTGGTTTGCCATGGCAAAAGCCTGAGCCATGCCGTACCAGGCCTAAAGAAAATTTAAGTTTAATCCATAAAAACTGAATATTATGGAAAAAAAGAAGCTGAAGAAGCTTGAATTAAAAAAGCAAAAGATTGTTGAACTAACAGATCTGGAAGCTTCTCAAGTTAAAGGAGAGGGCACCATTACAGTGGTTACTATTTCCTCTAAACCATGCGTTGCCGCATCTATTGCAGTTACCAGTGCAATTGTTGGCTGGTCTTTAAATGCTTGTGGTGGTGAACCAGAGCCAGAACAACCTTCTGTAAAAATGACCCATTATGGAGCTGATGGCGGAGCTATGTGTGTTATAACAGATGTCAATGTTTATGGCTCTGCTCAACATTGTTAAATACTTTATGACAAGGGGGGGGCTCCCCCTTGTTTTTCTACTAAAAACAGAATTATAATGACAAGAACAATTTTGATGATACCCATAATATTTGTGACTGTGCTGTGTTCCTGTAACCGGAATAAGGATTTAGATTTGTCATTTCTTGAAAAGCACACTGACGAAGAAATAGAGCATTTTTTAGCCATTGGATTTTCAAATGGTAGATTTATTTGGGATAGAGAGACCAGATATATTACCAAATGGAATTCTGACATTCGGATAGAATTACTTGAGCCCTATTCCGCAAACGATGTGCAAATGTTGGAAGAATTTATAAGTACAGTAGATACATTACTAAATGGGGTTTCAATTACAAGAGTC
>JBKDZK010000229.1:0-1746 GCA_047971205.1 Draconibacterium sp. | reverse complement strand
ACTTCGATAGTTGAACCGCCTAACGATGACGGCTCATAAATGCTGACACCCGGCACTTCAACCGGAATAAAAGTTTCGCACGACTTCGTTGGCCTGTGCTTTTCGTTTCGGTACTTTCGAAACCAGTAACCAAATGTTTGCAACGCCAGTTTTTCGCGTTTACAAAACTTACGCTGGCTCAGCCCACTTTCCCGCCACTTCTCAACGGCAAGGTACATCTCGTCTTTTCTGTTTCTTTGATTTTTTCGCATGCGGAAAATTGGTGGAGCGGCCTGAAGATTGGGAATTTTCATCTTATCGCGATGTAATAGGATTACGAAAAGGTAGTTTGGTAAATTTAAATTGTGTTCAGGAATTTGGTTTTGTTTAAACAAAAATTCACCCGGTGACCGAAGTCAACGGGTGAAAGAATCAATGCGATAGTTTTCTGTTATTTAAACTCAACCGGAAGCAGGTATTTTACCGGGACAGCTTTACCTCGCTGTTTCCCGGGTTTCCATTCCGGCATGTTGGAGGCTATTGCTACAGCTCCTTTTGCGGCGGCATCATTGTCTTTTTCAACTACTTTGATGTCGGTAACTTTACCCGCAGCATTTACGGTAAACGCAACTTTTGCTTTTCCTTTTACGCCTTTTCCCTGCGCTATTTTTTGTTGCATTTTTGCAATATAATCTTGCATTGCTTCATAACCGCCGGAGAATTGGGGCATGTCTTCCACCACT
Source organism: Draconibacterium sp. (assembly GCA_047971205.1). Classification (GTDB taxonomy): domain Bacteria; phylum Bacteroidota; class Bacteroidia; order Bacteroidales; family Prolixibacteraceae; genus Draconibacterium. The sequence goes on along the minus strand of JBKDZK010000229.1, from coordinate 1,024 downwards.
ATGAATACTTCTGTTTCTCCGCTTTTTGCTGGTGGTGGTGGAGGTGGTGGTGTCATCGCCGATTCGTTACCGGAGCTTTTTGTACCTTTTGCAGGAGGAGGTGGTGGTGGTGGAGGAGCGAGTTGTTCACCTTCCGCAGACCGGTTGTAAATTTCAATGACAGCATCTTTTATGATGTATTTTCTGGCAAATGAACCGTCTCTTTGTTTTTCTGATGTTAGTTCAGCATAGGAATCCACGATGGTTTTCTTGCCAACAAAAGAAAGAACGATGCTTGCATTCTTCGGGACATCCAGAGAAAATGTGCCATCTCTGTCAACTACTGTTCCAACAGTTCCTCCCTTAACAACTACCGATGTTCCGGGCATTGGGTCACCATTTTCATCTACAACCACACCATTTAGTTTGATGGTTTTTTGTGAAATTAACTTGCTTGCTTGTACTTCACCGGTCTCTTGTTCCTGGGTGGTGACTTGGTATTCCGGCTCGGCAAAAGCAAACAGTAAGAGCGCAAGGGCAGGTAGTGCCCACATGAATTTTACTCCGCGTATGTGCGGTGTTCTCTTTTTCGTCATCATTTTTAATCGATTTGCGTTAAGAGCAAAGTTCAGGTTGTTGGTAATGCCAATAATCTGCATGCCCATTAACTGGTTTACTAATAAAGCCTGGTAGCGGGCTACAGTGTGTCCCTGCGCAAGAACACCTTTGTCGGCCAGATACTCGTGGTTTTGTTTAATGGATCGTTCAAAGAACCAAATAAATGGGTTGAACCAAAAGATGACTGTTAACAGTTCTATAAAAAGCAGGTCGAACCAGTGATTTTCACGAATGTGCACTTTTTCGTGAGCCAGAATTTCCGGCAGGTCGTCCTGTGTGTGAAATTTCGGATTGATAAATATTACGTTGAAAAACGAGAACGGTAGACCGTATTTCTCGTTCTCAATAATTCTGACACCTTCGAATGATTTCATCCGGTGTTTGATCAGAAGTGACAATAACACGCCCGTTTGTTGGAGCAGGGGCA
>JBKDZK010000228.1:0-1508 GCA_047971205.1 Draconibacterium sp. | reverse complement strand
TTTACAGGAATAGGGTAATATGATTGCCAAAATAACCACCGGAAAAGACATTTACGGCGCACTTGCCTACAACCAGGAGAAGGTAAACGAAGGGATGGGAAAGGTACTTGCATCGAATATTATCCAGGAACCGGAGGATGGCCGTTTTAGTGTAGTGGCGTGCACTGATGCCTTTAACCGCTGGTTGCCCTCGCATTACCGGACGGAAAAACCGGTCATTCATATTTCACTTAACCCGCACCTGGATGATAATTTGACGGATGAACAACTGTCCGACATCGGATGTGAGTATCTGCAGCAGATGGGTTACGGTGCTCAACCGTACCTGATTTTCAAACATTCAGATATCGGGCGGGAACATATCCATATCGTTTCGTTACAGGTGGACAGCGAGGGTAAAAAAATTAATGACAGCAAGCGCAATTTACGAAGTGTGGCTGCAACGGAAAAGCTGGAAAAGAAATACGGCCTGCACTGCGCCAAAGAACAGAAACAGTTAGAGCAATGGCAATTTAAGCCCGTAGATGTGAAGAAAGGTAATTTGAAAAAGCAAATTGGCTCGGTAATCAAACTGGCAGTCGCTATGTACAGATTTCAAACGATGGGTGAATACCGAGCCCTATTATCCCTCTACAACATCGGTGTGGAAGAAGTGCAGGGAACACGAAGCGGAAAGCCTTACCGGGGATTGCTCTATTCAGCATTGGACGTTGAAGGAAACAAAGTTGGAACACCTATTAAATCATCCGCTTTGGGGAAGACTGTCGGGGGCACTGCCCTCGAAGAACGGATGAGAAAATCCACCATCCTGATAAAAGAGAAGAGATACCGCGAACGGTTACGCCCTTTGATTGCCGGAATGATGCGAGAAAACAAAAATGAATCGAAACTGCGCCAAAAGTTAAAAGAAAAAGATGTTGACCTTTATCTCCGGCGAAACAATACCGGGCGGATTACCGGGGTAACTTTTATCGACCATCAAAACCGTTGGGTGCTAAATGGCTCCAGACTGGGCAAAGAGTTTTCTGCCAATATATTCAACGACCTGTATAGAGAGTCCCCGTCAATCGAGGAACACACAAAACAGGTGGGCGAAAAAGAACCGTTCTCGCCTGTGGCTGAACCGTTCTCTGCGGCCAACAATCAGGCCGGTCATATTGAATCCGCCATCAGCAGCCTGTTCTCAATTCTTTCACCAGAACCGGAATCATACGTTGAAAATCAGCAACAGCTTCGAAAAAAACGGAAAAAGAAAAAACGAAAATATGGGAGGCAGACGTAAATTGAATTTGAGAATCAGATGTTGATTTTGGTTTATATTTTTGAGTACAACTATACTCTAAGTACATTTTCACACAATAATATAAACCGGTTGTTTTTCCGTGAGGAGTTTACAAACCCTCCTTTCCAATGGCATACAATGGAACATTTAGCATCCACTCCTCTTCCTTGTAATCAGTTAAAGATGTACGGATGGCTTTTGAGGGCTTGTATTTCTCACAAAACAA
>JBKDZK010000227.1:0-4238 GCA_047971205.1 Draconibacterium sp. | reverse complement strand
TTCCCAGCCATTGTAAAAATTGTGGACAAGACGAAGATGAGACCGGTATTGATTGCGGTGGTAGCTGCTATCCATGTGGGATTCATGATGTTGTAGCCATAAAGACAGACTTAGATTTGTTAGGGTCTGTAAAAAGCCGTTATGAGATTATTGCCGAACCTGATCCCGGCTCTTTGCTGGCATTAAAAAGTGGTAGCTCATCGCTCGAAGCCGGTATGAATGTTTATTTGAATGGTGGTTTTCAAGTGCAAAAAGGGGCTACATTTTATGCCGGCATTGATGCTGAATTAATGAGTGAAGCAGAACGGGGGTGCCAGCCCGCATGCATTGCCAAAAATTGGGCATTTAGCCCGAATGGTGACGGGTTAAATGATTATTGGTATTTTAACCAGTCATTTATTCAGGAATATGATATAAAAGTTTATAGTGAAGACGGCAAGAAACTACTCTACTCTGAAAATAACATTCCAGTATTCGGCAACGGTACTATCTATGCTTGGGATGGTACTGGTGCGACTTTTGATCAATCTAAACAATTTCGGGTATTTATTGATTATACAGACTGCTATGGCGTAAAGCATATTCAGTCTGATGTGTATTGGGTCTGGGCGGGGGTAGGAGTTAATAAATCTACAGAAATCCAGTCCCCGAATTTAACTCAGGAGATAACGACAAAGGCTGAACGGATCGAAATGAATAAAAGTGTAATTAAGGTATTTCCAAATCCATTTGAAAGTAAGATTAACATACAGTATACGGGCGAAACTTTCCCGTTAAAGATTAAAATAACTGATTTAAACGGGAAAGAAATTATTCTGACAGAAGCGACCAATACCAATGAGCAGGTTGATTTGAGTGGTGTTTCATCAGGAGTGTACATTGTACATGCAAAAGCAGGAAATTGCAATATGATTCAAAAAATAATTAAACTATAGTTTCGGAATGCCGGTTTAATTACCGGCATTTTTCTTCTCTTTTGAAATACGGGTCAAGTTTCGTACTTCAAAAAATGAATAAACCAGGTATAAAAACATCAGCCCAACTACAAACTGAATGGCATTTTCGCGGTCGAGTGCGATGTAAATGACCGCTAAAACGGAGTAGGTCATTAACTTAAAAAAGGTGATGAGCATGTTGCTGCGTGCAAACTTCCCGATGTCTTTTTGCGCGATTTTAAGCTGGTAGGCGTGAATGGCAAGTGTTACCACAAAAAAGAACCCAAGCAGAAAAGGGAACACCGGAAGGTAATATTCGGGCAAAAACAAAGAAAAAACCAACCAGCCGATTAGGGCAATGGCGAGTGTTAATACGGTAAGTTTGGTTATAAAACTTTTCATGTTTTTTTCTTCAGGCTTTTAGCTTCAGGCTTCAAGCTTTTTCATTTCTTTTTTAACAGACTTCGTGTTCCGTAAACAATGGCAACAATTACCGAAAAAATGGCCAGAACAAGTGTAAATCCTTTGAATTCGTTTTCCATCCACTGGTCGATTTTATAACCCAAAAAGGTAAATCCCCCGATGATGGCCATCATTTCGAAACCAAGACTGGAGTAACGGACAAAATTGTCAAATTTGTTCTTTGAGTTATTTGGCTGCTTCGGGCTCATGTGCCGGTTTTGCAATTCCCATGCTACACGTGCCGGTGAAAACAGCCCCCGGTTCAACCGATAGTTTTCCGGCGCTGATGTCGCCTTCAATTTTAGCAGAAGACTTCATGTTCAGCAACTCTTTGGCAATAACTTTTCCTTTGATAAAACCGGATACTTCGATGTTGTTTGCCTGAACCTGGCCTTCGATTTTGCCGTGTTCGCCAATTACTACTTTGCCTTTTGCCGCCAGGTTGCCAACCATTTCTCCATCGATGCGAATGTCGCCATTGGAGATAATGTCGCCCTTGATCTTTGTTCCATCGCTCAGTATGTTAATGAGTTGCGATGAGTCTTCTCCGTTAAACCGAGTTGTTTGTTTTGCCATGCCGTTCGTGTAACTGTTTTGTTCTGATTTTCCCAAAATAAATGCGCGTTTGAAGATACAATAAAATAAAGCTTGTACCAATAAATAAAACGCACGAAAAACGGAACAAACTGAAATTACAAACCAGCTTCAAAAATGTTTAAAAGAGGGGAGCAAAAAACTGTGGTCGCTTAATTATTGAGGATCGTAAGCCCATTTCAGGTAGCAGCTGCCCCAGGTAAAACCGGCGCCAAAAGCTGCCAGTACCACGTTGTCGCCTTTTTTGAGTTGTTTTTCGTAATCAAACAAACACAGGGGAATGGTAGCTGCCGTGGTGTTTCCGTAATGCTGAATGTTGATCATTACCTTGTCTTTGGCGATTTTCATCCGCCTGGCTGTGGCTTCGATAATTCGCATGTTGGCCTGGTGCGGAACCAGCCAGGCAATATCTTGTGCACTAAGGTTGTTTTTCTCCATTATTTCGGCCGCCACATCTGCCATGCTCGATACGGCTGCTTTGAAAACCGCCTGACCTTCCTGGTACAGGTAGTGCTCTTTGTTTTGAACGGTTTCAACAGAAGCAGGCTTTAACGAACCTCCGGCTTTGATATGTAAATGGTAGCGGCCCAGTCCGTCAACGCGGTTGATGTAGTCGATAACACCCAGGTCTTCGGTGGTGGGTTCAATCAGAACCGCTGCTGCGCCGTCGCCAAACAGCGGACAAGTAGTGCGGTCTTCGTAGTTGATGATGGACGACATTTTTTCGGCTGCCACGATCACCACTTTTTTGTACCGGCCTGATTCGATGAACTGAGTTGCCGTAGACAAGGCAAAAATAAAGCCCGAACAGGCGGCGTTCAGATCGAAACTCCAGGCATTGTGAATGTTGGCTTTATGGGCAATTATGTTGGCAGTTGCCGGAAGAACCATGTCGGGGGTAATGGTGGCACAAATAAGCATGTCCACTTCATCGGGACTTGTGCCGGTTTTTTTGAGCAAATCCTGAACAGCTCTTGTTCCCAGGTCGCTGGTGCCCTTTCCTTCTTCTTTGAGAATGCGTCTTTCCTTGATCCCGATTCTCTGCATGATCCACTCATCCGTGGTGTCCACCATCTTACTGAGTTCATCATTTGTCAACCTGTATTCAGGTAAATAGGCTCCCACACCCGTAATTGCTGCTCTTACTCTAGCCATTTTTTACTAAATCTAATTTTTCTTGTTTTGCGTTTCTGAAAATCGGGGATGAATATAGGAGCAAAAGAAAATTCCAACAAAGAATTGCGTTTGTATGTGTACTTCCGCCCCGGTTTTTTTGATTTAAAGGGCGAACAATTCATAAGCATGTTCGAAAAGTCTGTATTTGGGAATTAGCGGCATAAAAAATTCCATCCCCGAAACGACGGAGATGGAATTCCTTCACTATAAGATCAAATGGCTTATTGAGCCATGCGTTTGTCTTATACAGCTATTTCTTTTTCAATAACCTGTTTCCCTCTGTAGTAACCACATTCCGGGCAAACGGTGTGATATTTTACGGTAGTTCCGCAGTTTGAACAAGTAGCCAGAGTAGGAGCAACAGCTTTGTAGTGTGTACGTCTTTTGTCCCTTCTCGCTTTGGATGTTTTATGCTTTGGATGTGCCATTTTTATAAGTTTTTAATTGTTATTTTTCAAATTTCTTAATGCTGCCCAACGGGGATCTATCTCTTTTTCATCCTGTTCTTCCTCCGTTTCGTGCAGTAAATATGTTTTTAGCTTTTTGAGCATCTCCGGATCACAACTGTTTTCTCCGGTTTTATTCGGATGGACATGTTTCAGCGGAATGCTCAATACTATGTATTCATACATTACCTGAGTAAGGTTGATTACGTGCTCTTCGGGCAGAACCCAAATCACATTGTCGCCTTCATCAAACTCATCTTCTTCGCCAAATTTAACAAAGATATCGGTAGCGAGTTCAATGTCTTGCTGGTAAGGCTCCAGACATCGGTCGCAGATAAGTTCTACCCAACCCGAGAAATCGAAATTCAATTTTAAAAAAGAACTTCTTTTTTCCAGTTGAACCTTGATCTGAACCTCGCCGGTTTCAACCAACCCTTCGTCAAAATGCTCAAAGAACCTTCTATCGGCTTCAAATTCGTAATCGTGAAGGCCTTCTTTAAGACCTTTAAACTCAATGTTATATTTTGTTTTCCAGCCCACGATCCCAAAAAGTGGATGCAAAAGTATAAATTTTTTATTAACAGCTAAAGAAATACCAGAATTATTTTGATTTATAGCCTTGTAG
>JBKDZK010000226.1:0-2499 GCA_047971205.1 Draconibacterium sp. | reverse complement strand
TTATTCGGATGTTACAAGCAGTGAAGCACTGACACCGTGCCTACGGGACTTTGCAACCGACATTGCTGCCGTTGCTACCAAAACATCGTGCCTCTGGCACTTAATTGAGTGGCAAAGCTGGCGGGCAGCTACACGAAATCCGGTCGAAGCTCTCCGGTATGAATAGAGTCTGAAACTGTGATTAAACTGATGAAATGCCTGAAAGCTAGTGAAATGAAAATAGGGCTATTGATAAACTATGGAAGCAAAAGCCTGCAATTTAAAGGGGGATGGACAGGAAGAATCAAAGTCTGTCATGAAATTATAGAAATCAAAGTACCGGACCAATGGTAACAGATGGTTTGACAAATAATCATACACATTTTGTCAAAAAAATGGACGCTTCCATAGCGTACTTATTTTATAATGTGCTGGTAGTCTGCTTTTTGATAGAAAGGCACCGCTTTTGATTTCTTTTCCCCGAGAAAATAGACCGACAAATAACATCGTACGGTCAAGAAAAGTCAAAAAGCCCTTTTTTGATAATTTAGGGGTGAATAAAACTAAAAGCAAAAAAGTATGCTGTTTCAGTTTGTATTTAGAAATTTTAAAAAGCGGCCGTTTCTGAATTTTATAAAAGTGCTGGGTTTGGCGCTCGGATTAAGTGGCATTTTGTTCATCGCCCTTTTTCTGAAAAACGAACTTACCTACGATGCTTTTCATTCGAAGGCCGATCGTATTTACCGTTTTACGGTTACCAACACAACGTATTTTGGCAACAATCATTTTGCCAGAGTTTATAACTCGGAGCAGATACCCGACCTGGCCGACAACTTTTCGGGCATTGAAAATTATGTGCGGCTGGCGCCCATGCGGGGAGGCGTGGTAATGCACAACGAGCAGTATTATGCAATTAACCAGGCCTTTGTTTGCGACAGCACCTTTTTCGAGGTGTTTGATGCAATGCTGTTGGTGGGCGATAAGAAGTCGGTATTGGAAGAACCCGGTTCAATGGTGATTACCCGGTCGTTTGCGGAGAAAATATTTGGAAAGGCTGATCCGGTTGGAAAAACCATTTCGTTGCCCGCCGGACAGTTTTACGCGGATAGAACCAATTTTACGGTAAAAGGTGTGATGAAAGATTTCCCGCAAAACAGCCATTTTCATCCCGAACTGATTACAACCCCTGTCCAGGGCGAAATCAGTTGGTGGGCTTTTACATATTTGCTGCTGAAACCCAACGCCAGCCCTGAACCCATTTCGGCCGGTTATACAGCCTTTTTAGCCAACGTGAGTGGGCAAAAAGAAGACGAAATTAAGTCGACCGCTTTTCTGCAAAACATTACCGACATTCATTTGCACTCGGATAAACTGCGCGAAATAGAGTCCAATGGTAATATGACCAATATTTACGTAATGGCGATTACGGTTCTTATTTTATTGCTGATTTCGATGAGTAATTACGCCAGCCTGAACCTCGGGATGTTGGGTTTTAATGCAAAGTTTGTGGCGATTAACCGTGTGCTGGGCTCCACTCCCCACATGAACCTGAAGTACTTTTTTGCTGAAAGCCTTTTTATTGTGCTGTTTTCCGTGTTCATCGCGTTTTTGCTGGCTGTTCCTGTAAACGCGCTGATCTGGAAAAACTTTGGGATGAATCTGTTTCATGGCAATTCAATGCTGATCGTACTGGTGGTGGTGCTTTTCAGTGTACTTGGTGTTTTGGCCGGGCTCCAGCCGGTGCTGCGGCAAAGCATCAAAAAAATGTACCGTCCCGACAGGAACCTGTTTGAACGCAACAATATTTCCGTTAGCCGCGGAATTATAATCACCCAATATACCTTTGCCATTGTTTTGATTGTTGCCGTGATTGTGATCGCGCGGCAAACCAATTTTGCACTCAACAATTCGATGGGAGCACAGGAAGACAACCTGATCTGTTTCGAATCGGTGCACGCCAATGTGCAGGAAAAGTTTGAATTGTTTAAAGAAGAGCTGCTCAAACATCCGGCAATCGAATCGGTGTCGGCCATGATGGAGCCTCCCGGCGGAGAAGCCAATGATATGTTTGGCTATGAACTGGAGGGGCAGGAACCTTCCGGCGATCAGCAGCAAAGCAGGATTGGCGTTTTTCCTTGCGATTATTCCTTTGCTGAAATTTTTAAGCTCGAATTTCTGGGAGGACAAAATTTCACGGATAACAATGCCGATGTGGAAGGATCGGGCGAATACATTATCAACGAAACGGCTATGCATTTACTCAAATCTGCTTCTGCTGCCGATATTGTTGGCAAAAGTTTCCGGCTGAATTCTCCCAATCCGGATATACAGTTGCCTGCCGGGAAAATTACCGGGGTAGTAAAGGACTTCCATCTTTCGAGTATGAAAAAGAAGGTGGGGCCGCTGGTACTTTTTAAACGCGATAAGCTTTGGTTGCTCAATTTCGTGGTTTCGTACCGGCCGGGGATGCGTGAGGAGGCTTTGGCCGACGTTCAGTCGGTATGGAAAGACCTGTTTCCG
>JBKDZK010000225.1:0-3505 GCA_047971205.1 Draconibacterium sp. | reverse complement strand
TTATACCGGATTGATTTGGCCACTTTTACCGTAGAAGACCACATTGATATTTACAAAAAACTGGATGTGAAAATGATCCGCGCTTTTCACGTCGATAAAACAGGAATGCTGTGGTTTGGTGCCTTGAATGGGATGTATGTGATGGATCCGGAGAACAAGGAATTCCGTCATTTCCAACACTCAATAACCAATAAATTCAGCCTCCCCAATAACTCGGTATGGAGCATTTATGAAGACTTCAATAAAAACATCTGGATAGGAACTTATGCCGGGCAGCTTTGTTACGTAAACCTCGACGAAAAAAATCCTTTCAAATCATATGCCCCCCAACCTGGAAAACTGAATCATATTCCGGTGAGCACATTTACTTCCGATGATCGTTTTTTATGGATTGCAACTGAAGGCGGAGGAATAAACAGGATGGAGAAAAGCAGTGGGAAATTTACCTACTTTTCTCACCAGAATGCAGAAAACAGTTTGTCGCACAACAATGTTAAGTCGATGGTAATCGATAAAAACCGGAATTTGTGGATTGGTATGTATTCCGGCGGATTGGATAAACACAACCTCGTCAGCGGGCATTTCAAACATTTCAGGGCAAAGGATAAAAACGGGTTAACCTCGGATAACATACGGAAACTGGTACTTGAAAGTGATTCCGGTTTGTGGATCAACTACCAGCTTCGAAAGCAGGTAATTTCTTACCTGTCGTTTCATGATGAAAGCTTAACCCACTTTGCATTTGGCGATGAAAACAACGGGCACTACATTTTTGATATGCTGAGAGAAGGTGAAAACCAATTGTGGATGATCAGTAGTAACCGAATTTTTCTTTTTAATGTGAAAAAACGCGAAGTAAAGGAAATTGCTCCTCCTGATTCTTCTTTTATGAACTTCCGTACTTTTTGTCTCGATGATTCCGGGAACCTGTGGATTGGCACGCTAAGCAATGGGCTTTTAAGATACGATCCCCGGTCCGGGGCATTCACCGTTTTCAACGACATGGAGAAATACGGCATCTTCTCGGTTTTTAATATCTGTTACGACAACGAGGGAAGCCTTTGGCTGGGAACCGATAACGGTTTAATTCGCTACGATATTTCCGGGCAGACCTATTACCGCTACGATAAACACGATGGAGTGCAGGGAGATGTTTATTATCCGCTGGCAGCAATGAAAGGTACGGATGGAAACCTGTATTTCGGCGGTACAAACGGCTTTACCATTGTCGATCCCCAGGCCATTACTTTAAACCAGAATCCGCCACAGGTAATCATCTCCGATTTTTTAGTAGATCATACTTTTTCCGCCTTGGGCCAAGATTTAGCAAACAGCGATAAAAATCCGATAGTTACTTTAAAATACAATCAAACCAATTTCGGTTTCAGGTTTTCTTCCGATAATTACCTAATACCCGAAAAAACACGTTTTAAATACCGCCTGTATGGCTACGATGACCGCTGGATTGAAGTGGATGCCTCAAACCGGACGGCAAGGTATGCAAAAGTACCGCCGGGCACTTATTATTTCGAGGTGGTGGCTGCCAATAACGATGGGATATGGAACGATACCCCCGAGCAAATAAAAGTGATACGAAAAGCTGCGCCCTGGTTTAGCTGGCCGGCTTATTTTCTGTATTTCATCCTGTTCCTAATAATGGTGGTACTTATTGTAAAATACATTTCGGATAAGAAAAAACTAAAAATGCAGCTGTACCTCGAAAATGTTGAAAAGCAAAAAAATAAAGAAATTTACGAGGCGCAACTCCGGTTTTTTACCAATATCTCGCACGATTTTAAAACCCCGCTGTCGCTGATAATAGCTGCCCTTGACAAACTAAGGCGGGGAGGCTTAAAAGAGTATTACTACCACATTTTAAATGGTAATGCACAACGCTTGCTGAACCTGGTAAACGAACTCATGGATTTCCGCACCGTAGAAAGTGGCCAAATGAAGCTTGAACTTCAAGCCCTCGATCCAAATAGATTGGTGGAGGGGGTAGCTTCGGGCTTCACCGATTATGTCCGGCAAAGAAACATTGACTTTAAAATTATCGGTAACCCTCATTTGCCGGTCCCCGTATGGATCGACAAAAATATTCTTGAAAAAATTATTATGAACCTGCTGAACAACGGGTTCAAATCGACCCGCGATAATGGGCAGGTTTCAGTAGAAATACACAGCGGCGACAAGCCTTTTGTTTCGCCGTATCCAAACAGTTACAAGGTAAATAACAGAGAATTGCCCATCTGTGTATTCCATCTGGTTTTCCGCGACAGCGGAATTGGTATTTCAAAAGAAATGCTCCCCAAGGTATTCGAGAGGTTCTATAAAACAAATGCCCAAAACTCCAATTCGCAATCAGGAACAGGAATTGGCCTGGCACTAGTAAAAAGCCTGATTGCATTGCACCGCGGAGAAATTACTATTTACAGTGAACCGGATAAAGGAACCGACATTGTTATTTCGCTTCCGGTAGATAAATCGATATATCCGAATGATTGTTTTTTAGCCACCAGCGAGATGCCCGCTGGTGAGGATTCGGAAGAAAATGACAGCACTTCAGTAAATGATTTGCTGGAAGAGGACATAATGCAGGGGATGAAGGAAGACCGAAGACGTATTCTTCTGGTGGAAGATAACGAAGACCTGCGAAATATGATTGCCGACTACCTGGCAAGTGATTTTGAAGTGCTGGAAACCGAAGATGGGGTAGAAGCCTCCGGAATACTAGCCACGAAAAGGATCGATCTGGTGATCAGCGATATTATGATGCCCCGGAAAGATGGAGTAACACTAAGCCGCGAAATAAAGGAAAATGTGGAAACTTCTCATATTCCCGTGGTATTGCTTACCGCAAAAACCGGTCTCGAAAGCAAAATAGAAGGCGTAGATTCGGGAGCCAATCTTTACTTTGAAAAACCGGTAGATTTTGAATTGCTAAAGATCAGTATTCAAAACATATTTAAACAACGCCAGCGCCTAAAAGAGTTTTATGCCCGCAACTTTTTTGCCGACAGTGCCGAATTATCGTCCAACGAGCGTGACAATAAGTTTCTCAGCGACTTTGTGGGTATTGTTGACGACCACATCGACCAATCGGGTCTTGACGTTAACTTTATTGCCTCAGAATTATCGATGAGCAGGAGTAAACTGTACCGGAAAATTAAAACAATGACCGACAAATCGATTGTAGAGTTTATTCTCAATTACAGGTTACGCAAAGCAGCCCGGATAATAATCGAAGAAGATTTAAGTATGCGGCAGGTTATGGAAAAAGTCGGGATCGAGAGTCAGCCATATTTTACCAATGCGTTCAAAAAAGAGTTTGGGCAAACGCCGACTGCTTTTGCACAAAAATATAAACCTCATACATCCGGATGATCAGTTTACCTTTCTGCTGTTTACGCCTGAAAGAGCTTTAGTACAGGAATGTGCATCAAAATGATAAAAGAAATAGTTAAAAGAGTAATAGCCACATGGGGGCCAAAAATATTTTTGTGCC
>JBKDZK010000224.1:0-2068 GCA_047971205.1 Draconibacterium sp. | reverse complement strand
CAGATCAACGGCAAAATCCCGTTTTCTCACCAAACTTGAATTTAAGGAGATATCCCATCCCCGGCCCCGAACAAGCCCGGCATTGATCTGTTTGGCAGTTGCTCCCGACTCGGTAGGTGTTGAGATACTGAGTACCTGGTTTTTATTATCCACTACATAATAAGTTGCATCCAGGTTGATCCGACTATCAAAAAGAGCCAAATCCAAACCAATCTCTTTGGAGGTTGCAATTTCGGGCTTCAACTCAGGGTTTCTCAAAGTTCCGGGCATGTACATCCGTTTGGCGTCGCCCCAATCGCTGGTAGTGGCATAATACTGTGCCAAAGCGTAAGCTCCCACATCGTTACCAACCTGTGCATAGCCCGATCTTAGTTTCATCAGATCGATCCACGAAGGCAATTCTACCATTTCATTGATCAGCAAACTCAAAGAAGCGGACGGATAGAAAGACGACCGGTTATCTTTTGGCAGGGTACTCGACCAGTCGTTTCTTGCCGTCAGATCGAGGTAAACCAAGTTCTGATAGCCCAAAGAAACAGAGCCATATACACTGTTCACCGCCTTTTCGCCCCAGTAACTATTGTACGAAACCGTTCCGGGAACACCGTTTGAAATGGTAAACAAGCCCGGTAATACGAGTTGAGATGCTTCGTTCGAAATAGCATCGTTGTAATCATAACGAAGATTTCCTCCTAGATTTGCAGTAAGGCTCAATCCATCCATTATGTTTTTGCTGTAAGAAAACATGGCTTCCCAGTTCTCCTCCTTTATCAAAGTCTTCTCGATGGAATATGCTCCCCTGCTGTTATCATAATCACTCCAGGCAACCCTTGCTTCGTTTCGCTGGTTTATCACATTGGTAAGATACCTGCCCATGAAATTGAAATCTTTAAAAATTTCCCAGTCAAGCTGGAGTTTTGCCATCGTCTGATTACGCTTAAAACCTGTCAGGTTTTCGTAAACATTGAAATACGGGTTGTTTTGTTTGGGTTTACTTGTCCGTTGCTGAATGTTTTCCTGCCCTTCCAACCAGTAATCCTGTAAATCAAGTATATTCACCTGAACGCCCATTTCTAGAACCGATCTGGATGGGTCCCTTCTTCCGGTACTAATGTTCTGCCTGTTATCCGACCCCGCTTCCGAGATATTAACGGCTGCACTCACTTTCAGATTATCGGTCAGGTTGTAAGCTCCGTTAATACCAATTGTTTTCCTGGCATAATCGGTATTGGGCAAAATGCCTTCGTTGATCATATTTCCGAAAGAAACACGGAAATTTGCTTTGTCGTATTTTCCTTCAAATGAAACATTGTTTGACTGGCTGAATCCGTTCCGGTAAAAATCCTGCTGCCTGTTTGGATAGGCCACCAGCGGCTGCAAAGATGTACCGTCATTATCTACCAGCGACTTGTCCCACTGGTAAGAATCCGGGTATGTTCCGTCAAGAATCGCACCCCACGATTCATTTTCCTGTTCCCCCAAATTATGGGAACCGGCTTTGCCCGATGCAAACATTGATTGAAAGGGAACAAAGTGATACGGATTATCGAGAACATACGATGTATTAAAAGAAACTCCTATTCCTTTTTTAACTCCTTTCCCCGATTTTGTGGTAATAAGTACCACTCCGTTTCCGGCCCGGGAACCATACAAAGCCGCAGCACTGGGCCCCTTCAGAATAGACATGGACTCAATGTCCTCGGTGTTAAGGTCAGAAATGGCATTACCCATGTCTGCGTCCTTGTAATTATTATCAATTCCGTTGCCTACCGGCACACCATCGATTACAAAAAGAGGCTGATTTTTGGTGTTTAGTGAACTGGCTCCCCGGATCACCATGTTTACTGATGAGCCTGCAAGCCCGTACATTTGTGACACCTGAACACCTGCAGCTTTCCCCGCAACGGCATTCAACACGCTCCCCATGGGCGTTTCATTCAGGTCGCTTCCACTAACCTCACCAACCGAATACCCCAGCGACTTTTTCTCCCTGGAAATACCCAGTGCAGTTACCACCACCTCGTCGACACCTACGGCCGACATTTGCATGGTAACATTTACTACAGCT
>JBKDZK010000223.1:0-3100 GCA_047971205.1 Draconibacterium sp. | reverse complement strand
CAATCATGTCTTTGTCGTCGGCCTGTAACTGCCACTTTTGTTTCAGAATGTGTTCCAGTACCTGAGCGGGTGTCGCTTTTTTTAGCCCGATGGGTGTTTTATCAAAAATGCCCATCCATTTAAGCGTGTAAACGATCTCCGAATCCTGCGGAATATTCAGGTAGTGAAAAAGCTTCAGTTCTACCGAATCTGTCGGATGGTAAGACAAGAAGGAGTTAATGAACTCCCGGTGAGTCATGTTCTCGACGTTTTCGAGATAATAGGAATCATCGGTGGCACCCAGCTGAACAAAAACATTCCAGGCTTTACTGAATCCGGGTCTTCGGAGAGTTCCGCGATAAATAGTAGGAATTCCCTGGAGGTTGTATTTTTGCAGGTAGTACAGCGAATCGCGGTTGGCATAACCTTCAAACATCCCGAACTTTTCGAGATCGATCATTTCAGTTCGCCGAAACAAGCGGTTGTAAGGGATGTATTTGATTTTGCCATTCTGAATAAAACGGGCCGGGCCTCCCTGTCCTGCCAATACCACATTGCGCGGGTTCCAGCTGAATTTATAATTCCACGGGTTATCGTCTGATTCGGGCGCCACCAAACCACCGGTGAAAGATTCGAAGCTCTCTATCACACAGCCGTCGTTTTTTAACTGATTGATAATTTTCATGGCCGACATGTGATCGAGGCCGGGATCGAGGCCGCACTCGTTTAAAAAGAACAGGCCTTTTTCATTCACTTCGGTCTCAAATGCTTTCAGTTCTGCTGTTTCGTAGGATGCCGTAAGCAGGTTTTTTGAAAATTTCACACACGACTGTGCCACGTATTTATGAAACCTTGCAGGAAGCAGTGAAATCACCATGTCGGCTCCGTTTACTTCTGCATCGCGGGCAGACTCATCGTGCACATCCAGCAAGACAAGGGCCAGTCCCAACGACTGCACAAGATCGCTCTCCTGAGTATCGGCAACTTTCAGCCGCCAACTGTATTTTAATGCATTTTCAGCCAAATAAGTGAGCAGAAAGATACTGGATCTGCCGGCTCCGAAAATCAATATATTTTTCATAAATCAAATATGTTTTAGTGATAGTCTCACTTTGAGTGAGACTATCACTAATTGTACTTTACTATTCATTCCATTGAACAACTTCAGCGCATTTCGGCGCAAGATTGCCTGTTCTTTGATCGGCAGTTTCCGGTGCGCCGATCTTTTCTAGGATTTTTGAGGCTGTCCAAAAAGTCAAGTTGTTTCAAAAGAAACTCACAATTTATGATCAACTTTCATTTTACCCCTCCAAACCTCTCCGTCAGCTGACGGAAGGCCTAAAGTCCCCTACAGGGGATTTAGGGGTGAAAACCCTGGTGATTACTTACAAATTGCACATCAATCTAACACAAAAGAACTTTTGGGACAGCCCCTATTATCGTTGACCCCTTTCAGGGGTCTTTTTTTCAGTGTCGAAAACCATTACTCCACTCCTCATTCCGTTTTTCAATCACGGACAGCGTGACCTTTCCAGACCTTATGATAACAACACTATCGGCTCTTAATTCTTTGCTCAGTTCTCTAAACTTTGAACTCTGAACCCTGAACTTTAAACTGATCTCTTCATACATTAAACTCGATCCCTTGGGCCAGTGGCAGCTCAGTACTATAATTAATCGTGTTTGTTTGACGGCGCATGTATGCTTTCCAGGCATCGGAACCTGATTCACGACCACCACCTGTGTCTTTTTCGCCACCAAAGGCTCCGCCAATTTCGGCGCCCGAAGTACCAATGTTCACGTTGGCAATTCCACAGTCAGAGCCTTCATGCGACAAAAATTTCTCGGTTTCCAGAATGTTCCGCGAGAAAATGGCCGAAGACAACCCCTGCGGCACATCGTTGTGCAGCTGAATGGCTTCGTCCAAATCCGTGTATTTTATCAGGTACAAAAGCGGAGCAAACGTTTCCTCCTGCACGATGGCAAAATGATTCTCCACCTCGGCAATGGCAGGCTTTACAAAACACCCGGATTCGTATCCTTCTCCACTTAGCACATCTCCACCAATTAAAACTTTACCACCTTCTTCCGTTACCCGTTTCAGCGAATTGCAGAAATCTGCCACTGCATATTTATCCACCAGCGGGCCAACCAGCGTTTTTGAGTCCAGCGCATGGCCAATCGGGAGTTTCTGATAAATAGCCACCAGTTTTTGTTTGAATTCGTCATAAACCGATTCGTGCAAAATAATCCGCCGGGTTGAAGTACAACGTTGCCCGCAGGTTCCGACAGCGCCAAAAACCACCGCCCGAAGTGCCATTTCCATATCGGCATCCGGCGTGATGATGATCGCATTGTTTCCGCCCAGTTCCAGAATCGAACGCCCCAGACGTTCACCCACCAAACGCCCCACTTTCTGCCCGATCCGCGTAGAACCGGTAAACGAAACCAGCGGAATATTCCGGTCAGAAAACATCGTATTGCCCAATACTTTTGACTCGGCTGCCACCAAGCTCAGCACTCCTTCCGGCACATCGTTTTCTTTTAGCACATTGGCTACAATTTTATGAACAGCCACCGCACACAAATACACTTTCGACGAAGGTTTCCAAACTACCACATCACCGGCTATCAGTGCAATCATGGCATTCCACGCCCACACTGCTACCGGAAAATTAAAGGCTGAAACCACTCCAACCACTCCAAGCGGATGGTACTGATCGTACATGCGGTGCCGGGCTCTTTCGGAGTGCATGGTAAAGCCGTACAACTGCCGCGATTGCCCCACTGCAAAATCACAGATATCGATCATTTCCTGCACTTCACCCAAACCTTCCTGGTAGATTTTCCCCATTTCGTACGAAACCAGTTTGCCAAGCGGTTCTTTGTACTTCCGGAGCTCCAACCCGATTTGCCGTACAATTTCACCCCGCCTGGGTGCCGGAATCATTCGCCAGCTTTTAAAAGCCGTTTTGGCAGTTTCAATCACTTCCTGATAATCTTCAATGCCGCATTGCTGCACGCCGGCAATCAGTTTTCCGTCAGAAGGCGAATACGACTCCATAAATTTACCCGTGGTTGATTTCCACTTTGTTCCCGTGCAAACTCCCGGGTTCACCGA
>JBKDZK010000222.1:0-2051 GCA_047971205.1 Draconibacterium sp. | reverse complement strand
AATTTCTAAACATTCGTGTTTTTCTAAAGATAATCACTAGATTCGTAGCTCTCAAAAATGAAGGATCGCAAAGAGTTAAAAAGGATTGTTTTTCTGTTAGTTATATGAGTTCGGAGGAGGTGAGTTTATATGAAGAGCAGGGGAGAACTAATGTATTTTGTATAGTGGTTGTTTATGTGTCGATTATCATATTTTTGAGGCGGTAGATTGCTCATAATAATACAAATATGCAACGGATAGCACAGGATGCAAAGTACATTTGTATTTAATTCCTTTGTAAGGATATGGTTTTAAAAAAAGAGGGAAAATAAGGTGTAATTAACAGTTTATTTAATGCTGGTTTTTCAGGCCTTCGAAGTATATTTGAGCTTTATCGAATAACGTGGTAATTGTAGGTAATTAAACAAAACAAACAGCAACTAACTGACCTTGGACTTTAGTAAAGATAGATGGTTGAGTGAGGAAGGAGGGTTTAGAAAATTCTTTGAAGAAAATTATCCATCACTTTGTGTTTTTGCGAATCGATATTTGCAGGACGAGTCAGTTAGTGCCGATATTGTGCAGGAAGCCTTTGTCTATGTTTGGCATAAAAGAGAGTATATACAGGATGGCCCTGCTGTTAAGTCATATCTGTATAAATACATTAAGAATCATTGTTTGAACTTTTTACGCGATACCAAACGTCGTCAGGAAATATTAAAAAACAAGCTGGAGTCACCAGTTTTTTACCGCGACAATTTAGTTGAGCGTGAAACCTATGAAATAATTTACCGGGCCATCAAAGATTTGAGTTCCCAAAACCAGAAGGTGATCGAGTTATCACTGGATGGCCTGTCTAACAAAGAAATTGCTGAAAAACTTGAGATTAGTATAAATACAGTTAAAACCATCAAACAAAGGGCTTTTAAGGCACTACGAAAGGTGCTGAAGCCTGGATTATTTGCCCTGCTCTGTGCCTTTAGTGAGAATTAAGCCTATTTTTTTAAGAAAATTTATTTTAATGTCGCCCCAATTTCAATACTTAGGTGCTTCATTATTGTAGGTACTTAAAAACAGACAATGCCTGATATTGAATACGAGAAAATAGCAGTACTAATCGCCCGTGAAATTAGTGGAGAAATAAGCGAGGGAGAGTTAATTGAGTTGCACGAATGGCGTAGAAAGGATGATGCTAACAATGCACTTTACCTGAGGATAAAGGACTCTCGAAATTTTAACAACTGGCTTTCGGAGCGCAAAAATGTAAAAATGGAAGAAGGCCGGACAAAGGTTTTTGTCAAAATCCAAACAAGATCGAGAAAGATTCTTGTTAGAAATATTTCACGCATTGCAGCTATACTTGCCATACCGTTTTTAATTGGCGGCCTTGCTTATTTTTATTTTGACGTCCAGTCTGCTAAAAAGAAAATCAATCAACAACAATATGCCCAAATAAGACCGGGGTCTTCGAAGGCTACTTTGATACTGGGGGATGGTCGAAATGTAGTACTCGATTCTGTAAATTTTATGTCGCTAACCGAATTAGACGGAACAGCAATCAATAAGAATGAGGGCGAGATTAGCTATAGCAAATCGGATGAAGATATAGTTAAAAAGGCGGTTTATAACATTCTCAATGTTCCGGTTGGAGGGGAGTATCGACTCACTTTATCTGACGGAACAAAAGTGTACCTCAATTCAATGACGAGCTTGAAATATCCGGTTCAGTTTGGCCCAGATAAAAGGGAGGTTGAATTAACCGGTGAAGCGTATTTTGAAGTCGTGAAAAATGCCGCCAAACCATTTATCGTTAGTACAAGTGAACTAAAAGTAGAGGTATTGGGTACTTCGTTTAATGTAAATGCTTACGAAGATTCAGAGAATACAGTAACTACTCTTGTAGAAGGACGGGTAAAACTATTGAATGCATTGAATGACGGAGAAGAACAAATTTTGCAACCAAACGAGCAGGCTGTAATGGATAAACTTTCCGGCAAGATTGTAACCAGTAATGTAGATGTAAGCAATTATATAAGATGGAAAGACGGACAACTTGTTTTTTATGATATGCC
>JBKDZK010000221.1:0-1936 GCA_047971205.1 Draconibacterium sp. | reverse complement strand
TTGGATTTATAATGACCGCTTTTTTTCTCTCCCTCCAGATAGCGCACGACCATGTTCAAATGAGTTATTACTTATTGCTGGGATTGATTTGTATAGGTTTTATCGAATTGTACAATCATATAAAAGAAAAAAAATACCTCGCTTTTGCAAAAGCAGTCGGGCTGCTTGTTGTGGCCGCAATGGTTGCCATTGGCCCTAATTACTCTAAACTTTCAAATCTGTACCGTTACAATAAGCAATCGATTCGGGGAAAAAGCGAATTGACCCTTGGTAAAGAGCATATTAAAACAGAGTCAGGCCTTGACCGCGATTATATCAACGCATGGAGTAGTGGCCGCACCGAAAGCATGATGTTGTTTGCCCCCAACGTAAAAGGAGGAGCAAGCGCCTATGTAAAGCAAGACCGTGATTTGCTCAAAAGTGTAGATCCCCGCATGAAGGAACCCATTGGCAACATGAACCAGTACTGGGGAGACCAGGGAGGAAGCGGAGGGCCAAACTCTGTTGGAGCGGTTATTTTCTTTCTCTTTATTATCGGATTGTTTGTTATAAAGGGCCCCATTAAACAAGGTGTTTTAGTCGCAGTTGTATTATTTATAATGCTTTCGTGGGGGAAATACTTCCCTACTTTTACCGATTTATTTATCGACCATGTACCGCTTTATAACAAATTCCGAACACCTGTTTCCATCCTTGCCGTTGCTGCAGTATTTATTGCTTTTTTTGCCTTTTACACCTTATCCGAGATCGTAAAAAAACCTGCCTTGTTGGCTTTGGAATCGAAGCTTAAGACCGGAAAAAAACAACTGCCCGTTTACCTGGTGGCAGGTTTAGGTTTTATTGCCTTTCTTTTATTGAATATTGCATTCCCACATTTGTTTAACCGCTACCTGAACGATCAGGAAATATCGCTTTTCGACGGCTATAGGGCACAAGCCGGAGATGCCCAGATAAATGCAATAATTACAGCTCTTGAAAGTTTGCGGATCTCGGTATTTCGGGCAGAGTTTTTCAGGACCTTGCTATTTTCTGCCGCTTCCTTACTGGCAATCTATTTATTTCGGATAAATAAGATAAAACCCTTTGCTTTAATCGCAATTATCGGCATTCTGGCGCTCACAGATGTTTGGGGCATAGGACAACGCTATGTGAACAAAAATGATTTTACCAAGCAAAATCTTATTGAGATGGAATACCGGCTGACTGATGCCGACAAACAAATCTTCGCCCGCGAAATACAGAATACCCCGGAACTGGAACAAAAACTTAACGAGGCATACCACAAATTTCAGCCTAAAACCGATGTTGAGAAAGAAAACATTCAAAAATACGTTATGCAGCAAAATACTTTCTATAGAGTTTACGATTTAACCACGTCTGCATTTCAGGACAACCGGGTTTCGGGGGTGCATCGTTCCATTGGAGGTTATCATGCAGCCAAGCTGCGCCGCTACCAGGACCTGATTGAAACCCATATCATGAAAGGCAATATGCAGGTGCTAAATATGCTGAACACGAAATACATCATCACCCAAAACGGGTTACAGGTAAATCCAAACGTTCTGGGCCCCGCCTGGTTTGTCGATTCGGTGATTTGGGCAACCAGTGCCGATGAAGAAATTGCCGCCTTAGATAACTTCGATGCCGTACACCAGGCGGTAATCAATGAAAATGACAAACACCTGCTTGGGACATTTGAGAAAACTGAACCCGATGACAATATAGAACTGGCCGTAAATGAACCAGATAGTATGATTTATAAAACGTCTGCTGCCGGCGCTCGCTTGATGGTTTTGTCAGAAGTTTACTATCCGGATTGGAAGGTACTTGTTGACGGGGAACCTGCAAATTATTTTACGGTAAACTACAAATTACGTGGATTGACTGTCCCTGAAGGGCAACACACCATCGAATTTACTTTTGATCCGCCTAATTA
>JBKDZK010000220.1:0-1957 GCA_047971205.1 Draconibacterium sp. | reverse complement strand
ATCAGAAATGTACGTATTTATGTAAACGCACAGGACGCTATTACCTTTACCAAATGGGAAGGCCTTGAGCCGGAAAGAAACGGTGGAAACGGAAACTATCCAAGAATGGCAACTTACAGTGTAGGCCTGAAAGCAACTATTTTTTAAACAAAGAAAATTAATTTAAAATGAAGAAGCTTATATATATTATATTTCTGGCAATAGCTTTTGTTGGATGTGAAAGTTTTTTAGACAAAGAAGATCCTACGGCAACCTCTTTTGTTGAATTTTTTAATGATGAAGAAGACTTGCGACGGGTGATTTACAGTAGTTACCGCGACATGTTCACCCGAACAGATAACCGTAAACTATTGTTATACATGGATGATGGAAAATCTGACAATGCATACAGCAGGTTAGAAGGAGACTATCAACAGCAGCTTGGCAATGGGAACTTTAACAGTAGTAGTCAGACTTTTTCATATCTTTATGAATTAGAAATGAAACACCTCGGGCGTGTAAATACTTTCATTGACAATGTCGATGTTCCATATGTAGAAGATGAAGCTGTGAGAGAAAAGTACAAAAATGTGCTGGAAGGATTACGCGTATGGCATTACTTTTTATTGACATTCCGCTGGGGCGATGTCCCCTTTGTTTTGAGACCTGCCAATTTAACCGATGCCAGACAACCGGCAACTCCGAAAGAGGAAATATTAAATCAGCTTTTCCCACTGGCCGAGGAAATTGCAAATCGGCTTCCTGCCCAAGAATATACTACCGACAAGTATATGTTCAACAGGTATTCGTTAAAAGCCTTAACCATGCGCTATGCACTCTATAACGGCCGCTACGAATTGGCAGCCCGACTGGCCAAAGAAGTAATGGAAAGTGATAACTATTCGTTGCACCCGGTTTACGGAGATTTATTCCAATACGATGCATGTTCAAACAATAACGAGTTTATTATGCATCAGGATCGTGAAAGTAATGGCAACATGAAAACATATACATTCAGGGATATGGGACCACATTACCGTACAGGCCCCGGACAATCTTACCTTGTTCCGTTAAAGGCACTGGTTGATTCTTACTGGACTTTACAAGGCAGGACAATTGATAACTGTCCGCTTCATACAAAGGAAGAGTATGAGTTAAATCCTACCCTTAACCGCGATCCACGTTACAGCGTTAGTATTATGGGGCCCGGAGATAAGTTTTACGGTGAAACAATAGATATATACAACGAAAATAACCCGATGTATTACGAGAAAACACGTGCCAGTAAATCAGGGTATTGGTTCAGGAAATTTGTCTCGGAGGCTGATGCTTTCAAAAGCAGTGGAAAATTTGAATTTGGCTTATTGCGCTATGCCGAAGTATTGTTAACATATGCCGAGGCAAAAATTATGCTGAACGATGTTGACGCTCTAGCCAAGAGTTGTATCAACCAGGTCCGGCAACGTGCCGGGCTTGATATGACCGAAGCAGATGTTACCCTGCCAAAGTACAGTACATATAACCAGCAAGATTGGATTGAGCTTATCCGGAACGAGCGCCGTATCGAATTTGCTGCCGAAGGACAGCGTTATGCTGATATAATAAGATGGAAAATCGCTGAGGATGTACTCAATCAACCAGCAATGGGGCACACCCGGAAAGTGGGCAATGAACTGGTCTCGTTAAAAATAGAAGACCGTTCTTTCCTGCCGAACAATTATTTGTGGCCTTTCCATGAAACCAGTTTGCGGGTAAATCCGGGACTAAAGCAAAATCCGGGATATTAATACCTTTATCTAAACGGGCAATTCAATCTTCAACAAATTATGTTTATCCTATAAATTAACTTTGATCAATTTATAATTATTGCACCCGCCTCCTGACGGGTGCAATAATTCTTTCTTTCAGTAGAAAAAATTCGAAACTTAAGTCCTAATTCACATTACACCTATGCAAAAAAAAATACTGTTGTTAATCC
>JBKDZK010000219.1:0-2406 GCA_047971205.1 Draconibacterium sp. | reverse complement strand
GGTATTGAAATGCTGAAAGCTTTTGATTCCTGCGGCTCTACATCTAATCCGGGTATCGTGCCGTGAGCAACAACTCCTTCTGCATTTTTAATGGTCCACGAAAGATTAAATTCATTTAGGTTGGTAAAGAAATACTTGTTTTTAACCGTGAATTTTCCGGCAGCCAGATCATCGGCGGTAATGGCAATGTTTTGGTATACTTTCTTGGTTTCCCACAACTGCGGGTTGGGGAGTCTGTCCGGATTGATCAGACCGTTTATGCAGAAACTATTGTCGCTGGGTTTGTTGGTTCCGTAATCGCCGCCATAGGTAAAGTACATTCTTCCTTTTTCATCCACTTCGCGGAAACCCTGGTCCACCCAGTCCCAGATACAACCACCTTGTAAGGCAGGATAAGTTTCAATGGCATCCCAGTAGTCCTGCAAGCTTCCGCAGCTGTTACCCATGGCATGCGAATATTCGCACAGGATGAGCGGACGGTCAGGATTGTTCTGAGCATAGCGGGTAATGCCGTCGATACCCATGTACATCGGGCAGAAAATATCGGTGTGAGCTTCCAGCCCGGCGCGCTCGTACTGTACCGGACGGCTTTGGTCACGGTCTTTGATCCATTTGGTACCTTCCACAAAGTTGATCCCGTCGCCGGCTTCGTTGCCCAACGACCAGGTAACAATGCAGGCATGGTTTTTATCGCGTTCCACCATCCGCTCTATGCGGTCGATGTGCATCGGGCCCCATTCCGGTTGTTTGGCCAGGCTGGCTTCTCCGTAACCCATTCCGTGCGATTCAATGTTGGCTTCGTCAATCACATACAAGCCATACAAATCGCAAAGGGCATAAAACTCAGGATCGTCAGGATAGTGGCAGGTACGCACGGTGTTGATGTTAAATTCTTTCATTAGCTGAAGGTCTTTCAGGGTTATTTCGCGGCTGATCACATGGCCCTTATCTGGATCGTGTTCGTGGCGGTTAACTCCTTTTACATAAACAGCTTTTCCGTTCACCAGAAACTGTCCGTTTTTGATTTCAGCGGTGCGGAAACCTATGTTTTGCGAAATGGCCTGTACGGTTTTTCCTGCTGCATCTTTCAATACAATCAGTAATTTGTACAGGTTGGGTTGTTCTGCCGACCATTTCCGTGGATTATCAAGGGGTGCTTCAAATTTAAAATGAGTTGCGTTTATTCCAACTGCCTGAGAAACTGCCAGGTCAATGTGTTTTTCACTTTTGTCGAGGTTCGAAACCACGGCTTGCACCGTATAGCTTCTCTGGTTGGCAGCGGTAAGGTTCTGTACTTCCACATCCAGCGAAAAAGTTCCGTTATGGTAGTTTTCGTCCAATCCCGCCAAAACAAAATAGTCGCGGATATTGACCAGTGGTGTTGCGAGCAGGTAAACGTCGCGTTCAATGCCACTGATGCGCCAGAAATCCTGGCATTCGAGATAACTTCCGGTACTCCAGCGGTACACTTCCAGCGCCAGCGTGTTTTCTCCTGTCCGGATGTATTTTGTGATATCAAATTCAGCAGGTGTTTTGGAGCCTTCGCTGTAACCTACTTTTTGTCCGTTCACCCAAATATAAAAAGCCGATTTTACTGCCCCAAAGTGAATGGAAATCTGGCGTCCGTCCCAGTTTGCCGGAATAGAAAACGAGCGGCGGTAGCTGCCTACCGGGTTGTAATCATGCGGAATGTGTGGCGGGTTGGGGCGTTTTTTTTCGATTTGCCAAAAAGGATAAGTGGTGTTTACATAAATGGCGGTATCAAATCCCTGGCGTTCCCAGTTGCCCGGAACCTGAATGTCGGCCCATTGGCTTGCATCAAAATCTTCTCGGTAAAAATCGAGTGGCCGCCCGGCCGGATTGCTCGCAATATTGAATTTCCAGGTACCATTCAGTGATTGATAGTATGCTGATTCATTCTTGTTATTGTCCCATGCCTGCTGTTCGTTTTCGAACGGAATAAAAAAGGCATGCGGAGCTGAGCGGTTGATATTAAATACCGCCGGATTTTCCCAATCGGGAACTTCCTGCGCAAAAACCAATGTGCTGCTAAAGAGGGTAATAAATAAAAAGCAGATAGTTTTTAACATGATAAACGGGTTTATTGTTTGCTTATAGAAGTTGGCAAAAATATAATAATTTGGGTAGCTTGTTTCGTTTTTGGGATTTGTGTAATGGGCACACCTGAATTCGGTTGATGAAGTTAAGGGGAGAGAAAGTGGAATTTTTTCTGTTCTGCCAGGTAGCAATATTTATTTTTGAAAGAAATATGGTTTGTTAAAGATGGATGAAAGAAACAAATCTTTTTGAGTGATCATCCTTTCAATAAATACTTAATCGGCTAAACGCACGTTATCCTAACAGCTGTTTAAAAAAAACATTTACTTTTACTTCCCGAAATAGAAC
>JBKDZK010000218.1:0-2448 GCA_047971205.1 Draconibacterium sp. | reverse complement strand
TTCCCGCTCCCGTTTTTATGTTCTTGTCGTCCCGGTGGTTTACGGCTTGTCCGGGGTAGTTGACCCGGCCTTTTATCTGCAATATTGCCGGCGAGTTGTTCCCGTTGTAAAATACGCTTATCGTTTTATCGAACCTTCCCGGGCGCGAGGTATCGTAACCGATTTTATTTCTCCGCTGCCGGGTTTTATGGGCCTGGCGGGCCACTCCGGCACAGTGCACCCGCACGAGGTTTTTACCTGTTGTATAAGCAGCGGGGCATTGCCCGGGTTGCTGAAAACAAAGCTGCAACTGCCGTTTCCGTTCAGTTCCAGTTCGCCAAAATCGTGTACTGTATTTTCAAAAACGATGGTGGCGTTATTGTTTATTACAGTATGAGCCTGCTCCGGAATATCCAAACAGTCGGCTTTTGATAACTTCAAAATAAAAAATATGCATAGATATACCGAAAAGTTAAACTTTTTCATTTCTCGATTCTTTTATATTTCTCAAAAATCATTATGGGATTTATAGGTTCATTGGCAATGTATTTAAAAAGTGGACTTAGTTGGGGATAGGTTTCAACAAACTCATCATAATCAGATTGCCTGTTGGATTTTAAGTCTTGAAGTAATGCAGCTAAGTCATAGGGTTCAAATATAGAAACTAAACTATCATCAACTCGAATTACGGGACTACTTCCCTTTATAAAGAACCGATCATCAGTTGAATACGATCTATAGCACAGTATTTCTTTTGTAACCTTGTCATATATTGCATGATATACGGTATTTGAATAAGTGAAAGAGAAAACTACTACATTCGAAGTTTCTTGAAAGTCTTTAATAAAATATGCAAACTCTTGAAATTTACTATTCTCCAACGGATTTGAGGGTATCTTATATTTCCCGAAATCAATTACGTATTTTGGGGCGATGCTGCTGTTCTGAAAAGTATATATTGTATCGTTGAATCGTTGAATATAGGATACTTCATCATTGTTGACATAGAATGATTGCTTAGTTGTTATATTGTTTTTGTCATCTATATCAGAATAAGGAAAATATCTTTTTTGGACATTCCCGTTATCATCAGTAACAATTAAATCGAAATTTAATTTTTTTGCACGTTCTGTGTTTGAATGTCTGAAGAATGCAAAATATTTGTCATCAATATTCTCCAATCTCGTTGCGGTAAAATCTAATCTTACCTTTTTTAAATATTCTCCAGAGAGTGTATAAACTAAGATAGCATTACTGTCCAATATGCAAAGCCTATCCTCAAAAATCGTAAAATCATTCATAAACGTATATTCTTTAGGCCCTGGCCCTTTTTGACAGAATCGGAATATGAAGTTCCCGGCATCATCAAATACTATCACCGAAAATTGCAATTTATCCAAAATATAATAGCGGTTATTGTGGTATAGTATCTTATCAACCTCTCCAATGACACAGTCCGATTGTCTGCCGAGAAAGCAAAAAGTTGATGAATCTAATATATCCTTGAGCAATACTTTAGAAATACTTTTCGATAGGTCAATTTTGATATTAATAATGGGAGATGCACTTTCTGCTTTTTCGCTTGGGAAGTTATTGTTACAACCACAAATGGCGAGAAGAACTATCAGTACCAGAGTTGTTTTTATCATAATATTGTGTTTTTTCTTCTGGACAAAGTGTATTATTCCTGTGTGCATTCGGCCCCCATCATACAAGAATGTGGAAAACAGCGAATAGCTGTTCCATCTGGCACACATGATAGCGTATGCCCTGCAACCTCTTCTATCGTATATACAAGTGGACAGCACGAAAGGGTTTTCTTCGGGTATGAGCATTCATTTACTATCTTTCTCCAAATGCCATTACTACTGGATGTGGAGGTAGATGTGGACGTAGATGAGGAGGTAGTATCACTTGTTGTCTGCGCCACCGCTTCATCGCTTAGCAACATAAAGGGGTCGTCGAGCGTTACCTTTGCGTTAAGGGCCAGCGCGGCCATGAACACCGCCGCGGCCAGCCAGTTTGTTATCGTTTTTGCTTTTTTGTCCATAATACTTTGTTTTTAGTTTGAAATTGTTTAAAAATTGTTTGACAGTTGTTTGAAATCGTTTGAAAACTGTTGGGCAGGGTTGAGTTTCTGTTGTTCCTGTTGTTTCAATTGTTTCTATTGTTTCTATTGTTTGTGGAACCTGGAACAAAAGGAACCTGGAACCTGGAACCTGGAACTCTTTTAGCATCTGCCATTTCAAATCTGCTTAATAGTTGTACTTTTGACTCCCGGGAGGGAAAGCTACCAAAACTGGAGTTCGTTCAGCAGCTTACCAAAGTGGGGGCGGTTTCCCGCTCCCGTTTTTATGTTCTTGTCGTCCCGGTGGTTTACGGCTTGTCCGGGGTAGTTGACCCGGCCTTTTATCTGAAATATTGCCGGCGAGTTGTTCCCGTTGTAAAATACGCTTATCGTTTTATCGA
>JBKDZK010000217.1:0-9204 GCA_047971205.1 Draconibacterium sp. | reverse complement strand
ACCGACGAATGCGCTTCGTTTTACGACAATGAAAATTTTACGCTTCAGTGGAGCATTCTAGCTGAAAGTTTGTGCATTTCGGTTCACGATAAAGGTTCGCACGGGTACGGAGGAATCTGGGGAGGAAGAAAAGCTACTTTTCATCACAACCTGCTGGCCGACAATGATAGCCGGAATCCCCGTTTTTGTGGCAGTCGCTATTCCAATCGTCCCGGTGATGAGCTGGTTGATTTTCGCAACAACGTGCTTTACAACTGGGGCTCGAACACAGCATATGCCGGCGAAGGAGGCCGTTACAACCTGGTAAACAATTACTATAAATCGGGGCCTGCAACAAAGTCGTCGGTTCAATCGCGAATTTTGCAACCTTATGCCGACGACGGGAAAAATACCCAACCTGCAGGTACTTATGGTCGTTTTTTTATTGATGGAAATTACGTTGCTGCAAGTGCGGCTGTAAGCAATGACAACTGGACTGGGGTAAATCTGCATTCAACGTTTACCACTTACGCAAGTGGTGTTACAAAAGATGACATAAAATCGGATACTGAGTATGAATGTGGTGACGGGACAACGCACTCGGCTGAAGATGCCTATGACAAGGTTTTGCTTTTTGCCGGAGCTTCGCTTGTAACCGACTCGGTAGACATGCGGGTAGTACACGATGCTTCAACCGGCACAGCCACCTTTTCCGACGGAGGTAACGGAAGCACCGGGGGGATTATTGATACCCAGGGAGCAGTTGGCGGATGGCCTGTATTAAAGTCGGAGACGCCACCAACCGATACCGATGCAGATGGTATGCCCGATGAGTGGGAAACAGCCAACAATCTCGATCCAAATAGTGCCGGCGATGCTCAGCTAACAACGGTTGATGAAAAGTATCCGAATGTGGAAGTGTACATCAATAGCCTGGTTGCCGATATTGTTGAGGCACAAAATGAAGGAGGAATCACAACTGCGGTAGATGAAATAGCAGAAAGTAATACTGCTGATTTTGAGATCTCGGTTTATATCAACAGCGCTTATAATGAGCTGGTAATATCGCATACCAAACGAATAAATGAAGTAAAAGTTTATGCCGTAACCGGGCAGTTGCTGGTCAGTAAAAAGTTGAATCAACCGGATGTTCGGATAAACATTTCTTCGTTGAAAAAAGGTATTTACATTGTTACTTGCAGAGATGAAGAGGAACATGTATATTCCAGAAAACTGGTTAAATAGAAGATGAAACAGATATTCTTTACACTGATTTTAGCGTTGACTTTTCTTGGTTCACAGGCTCAATCCGACATCCGGTATGAAATGGTGGTCGCGAAAGACGGTTCGGGAGATTTTCCGTCTATCCAGGCGGCAGTGGATGCGACTAAAGCTTTCCCCGATAAAAGAATAATTTGCATAAGTTGATAAATTAGAAAAAAGAGGGAAGTGTGTAGAGGACCACTTCTCTTTTTTTCCGAAAGGCTCTCAACGAATCGACAGCAGAATACAGGCATATTGTTTAAAATTCCCCTGCCCAGTCAGCAGAGAGGGTTTGTGAGGCGTTCAAAATGTTGGTAAAACAAGTTCTCGCAAAGACACGAAAGAAGCGCAAAGGGCGCAGAATGTTCGCAATTCGTTTCTGTTTTGTGTACTTTTTTATAAATTTCTTCGCCTTTATGATAATTCACTCCGCTTACAAATTGCACAGGTTTATCGGTTAGGGCAAAAGCTTCCACCCTGGCATTTCTCTCTCCTGAATAATCAGGACGGCAGCAAATAGTACTAGGGTTATTCGTTTCATTTTAGAAGTGTTTGAAATTATTTGTTTAGCTCAAAGGCAGCCATAATAACGGGTGCCACGCCTTTTGGATCGTTCACCACTTTTTTTTCTGTAATATAGTAGTGGTAATCGGCTTCGCGATAGGGATTTCCACCTAATCCGCAACCTCCAACGGTATTGTTGAGGTTGGGGTACCCGTCTTCGCCCTCGGTAACCAGGTTTTTGATAAGGCTGTCGAAACAGGTGTTGGCGGTTTCAAGGTATTTTTGATTGAGCCATCCCATTTTAACACCTTTTGCAAAAGCGTAAATAATCATTGCCGATCCTGACGCTTCTAGGTAATTTCCTTCGCGGCCGCCCATATCCATTACCTGGTACCACAATCCAGTTTCCGGATCCTGTACCTTAAGCAACGCGGCACTCAGGTCGTTCAAAATCTCAATTAGCCTTTCGCGTTCCGGATGATTTGCAGGAAGGTACTCCAGTACATCGACCAATGCCATCATGTACCAACCGGTGCCTCGGCTCCAGAAATGCTTCGACTGACCGGTTTCGGGATTGCACCAGCGTTCCTGTTTGCTTTCGTCCCAGGCGTGATACACCAAACCACTTACCGAATCAAGTGTGTGTGTATAAACTTCTTCCAACTGGAAAGTCGCTTCATCAAACCATTCTGGTTGATTGAAGACAGTGGCGTAACGAACCAGAAAAGGTTCTGCCATATAAAGTCCGTCGAGCCACATTTGGTAGGGATACATTTTTTTGTGCCAGAATCCGCCCGAGTTCGTGCGTGGTTGTCCCTCCATCTGATGAACCAGCGTTTCAACGCCGAGTATGTATTTTTCATCCCCGTAATCTTCGTACAACGAAATCATGCTGTTTCCCGGGCGCACCCGATCGATGTTGTAGTCTGACGTTTTTTGTCCATCAATCGTTCCGTCGTCGTGCAGAAAATAATCGATGTAATCTATTAAATATTGTCCGTATTTCGGATCGGTTTTTCTGAGCCTATAAATAGCGTCGCCCAAAATCGCATAATCGTATTCGTACTTTGGCTTATCGCGTAAATAGTAGATCAAACTATCCGATCGGTGCATCACTGCATCAGCAAATTGAGTTGCCCAGTATAGTTTTTTGGGTGGATCGGCTTTTTTTTCAGTACAGGCGGCGATCAACAAAAATGGTAGAATAAAAACAATAGATCTCATAAGTTTATGCTTTGCTCAAAGCTACGGAAGCGGGGTGTGTTTCAACGGTTCTTTTGTACCAATTTGCGTGATGTTTTTCCCATCGGCATAAATCTATTGGTGCTGTAATGATGTGCTGGCTTGATCTTGAGGATTTTACTCGTTTTTATTCAAAAAGCTGTAATTTATCTTTCATCTGTTTTAAGCCCAGTACAAACCAATTTAAACGAATTATTAATTCAGCTTAAGATTTTACTGACTGTAAAAGATTGTTTTTATTTTTGCATTCAAAATGAATGAACGTTCATTTATTAATTGATGAAAAATGGCCAGAATAACCGATCAGAAAAAAGTGCAGCGTTTGAAGCAATCGACCATGGAGTTGGTTGTGGAGAAAGGATTTGGAGGAGCTTCGGTAGCTTTGATCAGCAAAGATGCCCAGGTTGCTTCGGGGTACTTTTACATGCATTATGCAGGTAAGTACGAGATGGTGAATGCCATTTTGCACGAGGTTTACCAGGAGGTTCTGGTTAAGTTTGACGACCTGGTAAATCACGGGTATTCGTTCTGGGAAACGGTGGAGAAGATTGTATTGCATTTTATCGAGATTGCCAATACCGAGCCGGTTAAAATCAAATTCCTGTACGTTCTGACCAACGATTACAGTTTTGTGCTCGATAACCAGATTCGGAAAAATACGTATCGCATCATTAAACGACTCTTGGACATTGGCCTGAAATCAGAAAGTATTGATGAGAATATTACTGAAGATGATTTGTACCTGATTATGATGTCTACCATTTTTCAGTACATTAACCAGCATTTCAAACGAAATAAAACAAATATTCAGGATAAAGAGACCAAACATTTATTGTATTTGATTCATAAGCTATTAAAGTGAGTGCCATGAGAAGGAATAATATTGCATTTTTTGTATGGATGGTTGTTGCATTGTTTGCTGCAAATGTTACCGCGCAAACAGGGCCTCCCCGTTTGATGAGTTTTGAGGAAGCTTATCAGATAATGGAGCAAAATAATCCCGGATTACTGCGGATGAAAGAGCAGGTAAAGCAAAAGGAGTTTGAGCAAAAGGCAAAGCGTGGCCTTCATTTGCCAACCGTTTCGCTGAATGCACAGGCGGTTACCATGTCCGACCCGCTTCATTTGGACCTGACACCGGTACGCGATGCCATTGTGCCCTTGTACAATACCTTGGGTACTTACGGTGTTTTTTCGGGCGTACCCAATCCCGATCCCAATACTAACCAGGTTTTACCTGTTTTGCCCGACGATATAAGCACCCAGGCTGTACGGGAAAAGTTGCTGGAAGCTGGTCAGGAAGTACAGAACGGAGACTGGGACCAGATGATTCAGGAGAAAAGTTTTGCTACGGTTTCCGCCGGTTTTGTATGGCCTATTTATGCAGGAAGTAAAATTCAGGGAGCCAATGAGGCCGCCGATGTATACGTGGGAATCAGTAAAGAAGAAGTTCGGGTGGAACAAGGGGCACTGCTTGCAGAGCTGGTTCAGCGCTACTACGGACTGGAGCTGGGCCTGCAGGTGGTGAAAGTTCGGGAGCAGATGCTGAAAAGTGTGGACAACCATTACCAGGATGCAAAGCTTATGTTTGACAACGGCATCATTGCCAGGGTGGAACTTTTGCATGCCGAAGTTGCCCGGAACGAAGCCGAACGCGAATACAAACAGGCGGTGCGAAACCTGGACATTATCCGTTCGGGTTTGACGGCAACGCTGGCCAACGATTCGCTGGATGCTTTGACCCCCACCAGTCACTTATTTATTAATAAAGAACTGAGTGGGCTGGGAGAGTGGATTGCAAACGCCAAACAGGAAAACCCGCTGCTAAAACAAATTCAGGGGAAAAAGGAATTGGTGAACATTCAGCACAAAGTGGAGAAACGCGATTACTTACCGTCGGTGGCCGCCATGGGGACCTACAACCTGGTAGATAAAAATCTTTCGCCTTACATGCCCGACTGGCTGGTAGGTGTTGGAATGAAATGGACCCTTTTCGACGGGATGAGCCGGAATAATAAAGTACATGCCAGCAAAACGCTGCATAACCAGGTTGAATTTGCCGAGCAAAAAGCACACAGCGACCTCGAAGCCTATTTAACAAAGTTGTACCAGGAGCTTCACATGCAAATGGAACAGAAAACAGAACTGGAAACCACGCTGGAATTGGCAAGCGAGTATGCCGCAAGTACCGAGAAAGCTTTTAATGAAGGGTTTGCCACCTCTACTTCGGTAGTGGATGCGCATACAAAAGTGGCGCAGGTAAAAGCGTTTCGTTTAAAAGTATTGTACGACTACGATGTGGCGCTGGCCCGCTTTCTTCAGGCTGCCGGAACCCCCGAAGCGTTTACGTTGTATTGCCGTGGAGAGAACACCGTTTTGGAATCATTATAGAAAATAGAAAAAATAAAAGCGATGAGTAAAAAAGCACTAGCCTCCCTGTTTGTATTGGTCGCAATTGTAGCATTTATTGTTTACACATTGATTGTGGTACTAAAACCCGAGCCGGTAATTTTACAGGGAGAAATTGAAGCCAAAGAATACAATGTGGCATCAAAAGTCCCCGGACGAATTCAGGAGATTGCAGTAAAAAAAGGACAGAAAGTGGAAAAGGGCGACTTTGTCTTTTCCATCAACAGCCCTGAAATTGATGCGAAACTGGCCGAGGCCAATGCT
Source organism: Draconibacterium sp. (assembly GCA_047971205.1). Taxonomy (GTDB): domain Bacteria; phylum Bacteroidota; class Bacteroidia; order Bacteroidales; family Prolixibacteraceae; genus Draconibacterium. The sequence continues at coordinate 3,543 of JBKDZK010000217.1, read as the reverse complement.
GCTCGCATGGCAGCTGATGCCCAAAGCCGAAAGGCAAAAAACGGCGCTCAGAAAGAAGACATCGAAGCGGCCTACAGTACTTACATTAAAGCCGAAGCTGCTGCGCAGTTTGGTGAAAAGACTTTTCAGCGTATTCAGAATTTGTACAACGACGGAGTTGTTCCGGAACAACAACGCGACGAGGCTGAAACAAAAATGAAAGCAGCGCGCGAAACGGCCAATGCCGCCAAAGCCATCTGGCAAAAAGCCGAAAAAGGTGCCCGCGAAGAGGACAAGGCCGCTGCCGACGCACTTGTAAAGCGTGCGGATGCTGCCATTGAGCAGGTAAAGTCGCACCTCGGTGAAACCGCAATTCACTCCATTGCCAAAGGCGAAATTTCAGGTGTGAATGTGGAAGAAGGCGAATTGGTTTCCACCGGATTTCCAGTGGTAAACGTGATTGATATCGACGACATTTGGGCGACCTTGTACATTCGCGAAGATTACCTGAGCCATTTTAAAATGGGTGAAACGTTTACCGCGATGATTCCGGGACTGGAAAACCGTGAGTACTCATTTAAGGTGACTTACATAAGCCCGACAGCAGATTTTGCACGTTACAAAGCCACCAAAACTTCGGGCGAGTTCGACCAAAAATCATTTGAAATTGAAGCCCGTCCGGTAACTAAAATTGAGGGACTGCGTCCGGGAATGACGACTGTGGTTCGTTTGTAAAAACAGATGGAAATGAGCATCCCGAAAAGACATCCGATATTTATGGTGATGGGGCGCGAGGCCGAAAAGATCAAGCACAATACAGCTTACCGTTTCCTTTTGTTTCTGGGGCCTCTGATCGGTATTTTTCTGCTGTATTTTATATTCCGGCAGGGAGTAACACGCGATTTGCCCATTGCGGTTGTCGACCACGATAATTCCAGTCTTTCCATTAAATTGAGAAATGCACTGGAGGCTTCGCCGGATTTGGCAGTGCTGGCATCGCCGGCCGATATTTTTCAGGCACGCGAAATGTTGGAAAGCGCTCAGGTGGATGCCATTGTATTGCTGCCATCCGGTTTGGAGAATAAGGTTTACCGGGAAGAGGAAGCAGTTGTTCCGGCCTACATTAACGGCACCAACGTGCTTACGGGCGGAATCATTCAGCGCGCAGTACTGAAAACGGTGGGTACCATTTCAGCCGGTATTCAGCTAAAAAAACAACTGCTAAACGAAAAGAACGAAGCACAGGCCATGGCCCGGGTAATGCCGGTTGAGTTGCGGCAACACATACTGTTCAACCCATACGGAAACTACAACTACTTTCTGAATTCGGCGATGATGAACATTATGTTGTACCTGTTTGCTTTCCTGGCGTCGATTTATACGTTTGGAAATGAGTTGAAACGAGGTACCGGCCGTGAATTGCTGGAAGCCAGTAATTCGAGTGTGAGGCTGGCCATTGCCGGGAAAATGTTTCCGTATACCGTGATTTTTACCGGATTTGCCATGCTGATAAATGTACTGTTGTACGAATTTGGAGGCATGCCGATGAACGGCAGTTTTTTCCTGATCCTGTTCGGGCAATTGATAACCATGCTTACCTACCAGTTACTGGGAGTTTGGCTGGTAGGGCTTACATACAACCTGCGCCTGTCGTTGTCGATTGCCAGCGCCTATTCAATGATGGCGGTAACATTTTCAGGACTTACCTTTCCTTTTGAAGGAATGCCTTTGGTTGCGCGTATTTTTGCCGCATTTTTTCCGTTTACGTGGTGGGAAAAACTGTTTATATCGCAATCGCTGTACGGAGGGCCCAAAAGCGACGCACTGATCTACATTTGTTACATCCTGATTTTTCAGCTTCTGGCCTTTACCGGCTTTAAGTTGTACAAACGTCGCCTGGGCGATGAAAAATATTGGGGAAAAGCATAAGAAAAATGATGACCGAAAAAGAACATAATCCGGGAAGTCTGGAGTTGATTGCCATTCATTTTAAGCAGGAGTTAAAGGAAGTTCTTGCTGATAAGGGTGCGATGCTTATTCTGATTGGCGCGATGATTATTTACCCCCTGGTTTATTCGATCGGCTATTCGGGTGAGGTTCTTACCGAATTGCCGGTTGGCGTGGTCGACCTCGATCAAAGCTCTTTTAGCCGGCAGTATTCCCGAATGCTGGACGCTACCAGCGAACTGGACGTAAGCTGCAATCCTTCGAGCCTTGATAAAGCCGAGAACTTATTCATGAAAGATGAAATAAAAGGCGTGCTGCTGATCCCGAAAGGCTTTGGAAAGGACATACTGGACGGGAAACAGGCGCATGTTTCTGTCTATGCCGATGGAAGTTATTTTCTGAAGTATAAAACAGAGATTCTGGCATCGAATATGGTGAACTCGTATTTTAATGCCGGTGTAGCTGTTCAGCGCTACATGATTGAGGGCAAGTCGTTTGACCAGGCAGTGGTGGCCAGCAGTCCGATCAGCACACACACGCATATTTTGTACAACCCAAGCGCGTCGTACGGGAGCTTTGTTATGCCGGGTTTAATCCTGATCATCATTCAGCAAACCTTACTGATCGGAATCGGGATTTTGGGAGGTTCTTTCTCTGCATCAAAGAAAACCCCGTTTTTGCTTCCGGAGAACAAGCGGAGAAGGGAAGTTCTTCCTTATTTGCTGGGGAAAACCGGGGCCTATCTGCTGGTTTCGTTATTCAATGTGGCACTGGCTGTAATTTTGGTACACCACTGGTTCAATTACCCCGATAAAGGAAGCATCCTGCATGTGATGATGCTGTTGTTCCCTTTCTTACTGGCAGTTATTTTCCTCGGGATAGCGCTTTCAACCTTGTTCAAACACCGCGAATCTGCGATTGTTTTTATGGTGTTCCTGTCGCCCATCGCCTTGTTTTTAAGTGGCATTTCGTGGCCGGTTTCTGCCATGCCCGAATGGCTGGTGGTGTTGTCCAAAATATTTCCCGGAACTACCGCTATTCCCGCCTACCTGCGTCTGCGAACCATGGGGGTGGGTATGTCTGATATCCGGCACGACATGATTGCGTTGTACATACAGGCCGCGGTTTATGCCGTATTTACACTGGTATATTTTTACCTGCATGTTTATGCCGATAATTCAAAACTAAAAGAAGAAAGCCATACGTGAGTTAGGCGCTAAAAGACGACATAAAAGAGAGAGAGGCTGCCGAAATACAATCGGCAGCCTCTTCTTCTTCGATCTATTAATTGCAGCAACGAAAACTGAAGTTTTATTTTAGTATGACTCCCCATTCAGTCACGTAAAAATCATTTCGTACCAACGGTTTTATTTCTGGCTCTTTTAACGTTCTGGCTTTGTTGGCACCGGTTATCAGGTAAAACAGGCCTCCAGAAAGTCCGAATCATCATCGTCGCAACTCCAAATGAAGGGAAAAAGGAAGAACAGTGCCAGGTATTTTTCATACGTAAATTATTTCTAATAAATGAGCCATTTAAGCCCATATTTTGTTAAAATTCAATTTTTTACAAACTATAAAACAAAAGAAAAGAGAGCACTTGTCTTATTGATAAATGCG
>JBKDZK010000216.1:0-2015 GCA_047971205.1 Draconibacterium sp. | reverse complement strand
AAATCACCATAAGTAGCTGTTTCCAGTGGAGAAACGATGTCATTACCAGTTGATAACTCCTGGTTTGAAATAGCTTCTTTTGCAGCATCCAGGAATTGCTCAGGACTTAGCATATCAATTTTCCGCGTTGGAGATTGTGTTCCGGTGTAGAAATTCACGTTAATTTTACCATCACCTTCGCGACCTGCTTTTGTTGTAATAAGAATTACACCGTTTGCCGCACGAGATCCGTAAATAGCTGCAGAAGCTGCGTCTTTTAATAAGTTTACGCTTTCAATATCGTTGGGATTAAGTGTTTCCAATCCACCCTGAACAGTTACACCATCAATAACAATAAGCGGACTATTATCGGCAGTAGAACCAAAAGAACCAATACCCCTTACGTTAAAAGAAGTACCGGAACCGGGACGTCCTGATTTAGTAATGTTTATACCCGACAGTTTTCCCTGCAAAGTAGAGGCTACCGAAGTGTTTGAAGTTACAGTAAGTGCTTCGCCCGCAACTACAGAAACCGCACCTGTAAGGTCCGCCTTTCTTGTTGTTCCATAACCTATTGCTACTACCTCATCCAATCCGATAGCATCCAACTGCATCACAACATTAATCGCAGTTTGTCTTCCTACTTCAACTTCCTGTGCTCTCATTCCAACAAAAGAAAATTGAAGTACCGCGTTTTCAGGGATGTTCGTTATTATATAGTCTCCGTCAACATTTGTCACTGTACCGTTTGAGGTCCCCTTTACAACAACTGTTACTCCTGGTAACGGCAAACCTTCGGAATCAACAACCTTGCCGGAAACCGACCTTTGTTGATCCTGGATATTCGTTGGTAACGTAAAATGTTCTCCCGTACTTACTAATGCAATCTGCCTGCCTATGACTTCATATTCAATTTCAGTCCCGATGAAGATTTCGTCAAGGATATCGAAAATTTTACTGTTTCTTTTATTTACCGATGTTTTTCGGTCAATATCAACACTTCCACTGTAAAAGAAGCGAAATTCACTTTGTCTTTCTATCTCTGACAAAATCTCTTTTACAGTTGAGTTTTCAACATTCAGGGTTAGTTTAGTGGCTTGTGAATAACTTTCGGAAGCAAAACTTCCCAAAATTATTGCGAATAGGAAGAATAATGTAATTCTCATTTTCCTTAATAATTTTCGTAACTCCGGAACATGCCGAAGACTTAACCATTTTTTTTTCATAGTTTTACAATTTGGTTTAATACTCTTGTTAAATCAATCTCTAAGAGGTAGAAGGTCCATTTCTGCCTCTTTTCTTTTAATTTGGATATTTTCAGATTATCCGGTGTCGAATGGTTTTTGTGCGAAACGTTTGTTTACATCATAAGCAGCTTCTTTAGATTTAATTAATTCATTTTTTTTTGTAAAATATTTTTATTGTCCGTGTTTTTTCATTGTACAAATAATCGATTGGAGAGGTTACCTTTAGCAGCTCCAGGACTTCGGAAAACGATTCCATTTCGAGTGTCCCACTAATCCATATTTCATCTAATCGTTTATCATTCGCCAATTCAATTTTTACATTGTGCCAACGTTCTAAACGCTTAATTGCAGCGGGTAAATATTCCTTTCTAAAAATTAGCTTACCATCTTTCCATGAGATAAACAGCTCTGTTTCTACGTTGGATAAGGTTATTTCTTCATCAACCAAATTAGCTTGTTGACCGGGCTCAAGGGTAACCTCTTTTTTACTATCCTTTTCTCTAACCAATACTGAACCTGACACCAGAGTTGCCTGTAGTGTGTTTTCTTCGGTATAGGCTTTTACATTAAAAGAGGTCCCCTTCACTTCCACATCCCCAAAATTTGTTGAAACAATAAACGGTTTATCGCTTTTTTCAACTTCAAAAAATGCTTCACCGACCAGAACTACGGGTCTTTTATCCTCAAATTCAGAAGAAAACGAAAGTGTTGAGCCGGAATTTAACCAAACTAACGAACCATCGGGTAATGTGATATTTGTTTTTGCACCAAACGGAACAGTAACATTCT
>JBKDZK010000215.1:0-4603 GCA_047971205.1 Draconibacterium sp. | reverse complement strand
AGATAATATCATTATTAGAGAATAAATTGGCCAGCAGTGTTGAGTTGTATAGATGCGCAGGCCCGTCCATCGACGGGTAAAATCTGGTGATGGATAAAAGAAGTAAATTAATTCCCAGAATGATGTAAAAATGAATGCTCCCTCTTGTAAAGCCTACAAAAGATAACCAAAACTTTCGTCTAAAGACTGGAAACATGGATGATTATCAATTTTAATTTCTGAATATCTTATTCTTCACCAGCCCCCACTTCTGCAACCTAAACTGAAGCGAAGTTCTCAAAACCCCCAGTGCATATACCGTGCTGTTTTTCAGGTTGATGCTCGATGCATCGTCAAAATATTTGGTAGGGCAGGTTATTTCAGCAATTTCGTAGCCTGCATACCAGATCTGTGCCAGCATTTGATTATCAAACACAAAATTGTCAGAGTTGGCATTGTAGTTTACTTTTTCAAGTACTTCGCGTGTGAATGCCCGGTAGCCGGTGTGATATTCCGAAAGCTTGGCATTCATTAAGATGTTCTGGATAAATGTAAGCCCACGATTGGAAATATATTTGATCATCGGCATTCCACCTTTTAGCGCTCCTTTTCCCAGAATACGGGAGCCAAGTACAACGTGATAAAGTCCGCTTCCCAGCAAACTTGACATGGCAGGTATCAATTTCGGAGTATACTGGTAATCGGGGTGAAGCATAATAACAATGTCAGCGCCAATTGCCAGTGCTTTGTTGTAACACGATTTCTGGTTGCCCCCGTATCCTTTGTTTTGCTCGTGAACTACAATGTGTTTGATGCCAAGTTTCTTTCCTACCTCAACAGTGTCATCTTTGCTAAGGTCGTCCACCAATATTACATCGTCCACAATAGAAAAGTCAATTTCGTTATAAGTTATTTCAAGTGTTTTTGAGGCGTTGTAAGCCGGAAGTACAACTACAACTTTTTTCCCGTTAATCATTATTATTTGGTTTTGACGGCTAAAAATAGAAAGAATAAAGAAGTAATAAACAATAAATGATGAATAAACCGATTTCGGATTAAAAGATGCTCTCGCTTTGCGCAAGGGGAGTCCTTTTCCCTGAATTTTTGATGTGTATTCAACGTCTAAGAATTAAAACTAGAAAACCCGGCAAATCATACCGGGTTTATCTGCTTTTTATTCAGATGCGTTTTTCTTCGACTCAAGCTTACGTTCGTATTTCTTTACTACCAGCTTTACTAGCTGATAGGAAACAACGATCAACAGTGGCCAGGTAAGCATCCAGATGATTGATGAGGTGTACATAGTTTTACATTAAAAAATTTTAGACAATACCTTTCTTTCACCCCTTCTTAGGAGGGGCAGGGGAGGCTTTTAGTAACCATGCGATTCTTCCTTTATTTCCTGCTCCGTGATTTTGGTCCGGTTCATAGCCCGCCAGAAATAAACGATGTAGGCCAGCACAAACGGAATCAGCAGCGAAACATAACTCATCACGGTCAAGGTAAACTTGCTCGATGACGCGTTTTGAATGGTTAGCGACGACTGCAGATCATAAACAGAAGGATAAAACGCGGTGTTGTTAAAACCAGCGATCAGGAACAAGGCAAAAACAGTGAGAACCGTGCCACTTCCTGCAAACCAGAATCCGTTCCCGCTATTCATAAATACAGTGGAAATAATACCCCACAAAACAGCAACAATCCCCGCCAAAAGGATAAGTGTGTTTAGCGGCATCTGCAAAACGTTGTGCAGGTATTTGTATTTTTCCATGCTTACCTCGCTGGTTTCAGGATTAACGGCAAAGCCGTCTTTTAATAAAAGCCAGATCAGAAAATAAAGGAAGAAGGCCAGAAAAGGAAGGGTGTTGTAAAGAACTTGTTTCCGGGCCCGCTTTACAATGACTTTCTGGTCGATCGTAAAAATAAAATACAGCGCTCCAAGTACCCGTGCCAGAAAGAAGACCGACAACCCAAGGGCTACATTGTGAAACGTAAGCACTGCTTCCAGTCCGCGATAGGGAGTTTGCCAGTCAACCTGGTTCAGATGGTTGAGCGAGAACATGGCACCGTTAAAAAAGGTGCCGACGGCAGTGCCTATCAGAACCGTTCCAAGTAAGCCGTTTATTACCAGAAATACCTCGAACGTTTTTGCTCCTAAAAAGTTGTCTGGTTTTTTGCGGTATTCGTACGAAACTGCCTGAATAACAAATGCTATCAGAATAGTCAGCCAAACCCAGTAAGCACCACCAAAACTGGTGGCATAAAACAGGGGAAACGAGGCAAAAAAGGCTCCGCCAAAAGTAACCAGCGTGGTAAAAGTAAATTCCCATTTTCGGCCCAAGGTGTTCAGAATAATGGTTTTTTCTGCTTCGGTTTTTCCCACGGCGTAGAGCAGTGTTTGCCCGCCCTGAACAAAAGTGAGGAATACAAAAAGTGCTGCGAGTATTGAAACCAGCACCCACCAGTATTGCTGCAATGCTAAAAGCGATAAATTTTCAAACATGATTTTTCCTCCTTTTAATGTTTAGGTCCGATTTTTATTTGGCGGAACATGATTTTTAATTCGGCGATCAGCAGAACGGTAAACAGGATGGCAAAAAGCCAGAACGTAGTTTGAACCGAGCCGGTGCTGATTCTGGTAACTGCCGAAAGAGTTGGCATAAGATCCTGGACTACCCACGGCTGGCGGCCAACTTCGGCAACAATCCATCCGGCCTGGCTGGCAATGTAGGCCAGCGGAATGGAGATAATGGCGAGCCGCATAAACCAGCGCTTTTGGTCGAAAGTATCTTTCAGAATAAATACCAACGAGAAAATGAACAGCAGGATAAAAAAGAAGCCAAGTCCAACCATGGTGTGAAAGCTGTAAAACGTGAGCGGAATATTGGGAATAAGGTCGTGCGGGTCTTCAAAATATCCATAGCCAAAGTACCTGAAGTAGTTTTCCTGAAAATCCTTGCTGGTGAGTTCTGCTTTCAGGGAATTGGCAACTTGCGTTTCTTTGTTTTTTTGTGCTTCCTTAAACCGGGTTAGTTTTTCGATGGCCACTTTACCCCGCTTTATACGTTCGTAGTACGACAGGATGCCGTATTTCTCGTTCCCGTTAATCAGGTCGTTTACCCCGGGAACAAAAGCATCCCAGTCGAGAAAAGCCATGTACGACAAGATGTTGGGGATTTCAATTTTCAGGTTGAAATCTTTCAGGTTTTCGTTCGAGGGATCGGTTTCGGAAGATGAAAACAGACCGACAGCGACCAGCCCTGCACCTTCGCTCCCGTTGTATAAACCTTCGAGGGCTGCAAATTTCATGGTTTGGTCGTTGGCAATGGTGCGGGTCGAATTATCGCCGGTCATTACCAGGTACAGCGACGATAACAAACCAAACACCGATGCGATGAGAATGCTCTTTTTGGCCAGCTGAAGTTCTCTTTTTTTCAACAGGTACCAGGCCGAAACACCGATCACAAAAACCGATGCCAGCACAAAACCTGAAGAAGTAGCGTGCAGCCATTTATCGACAGCCGTTTGCGAGAACAGCACTTCCCAAAAGTTTTCCATTTCATTGCGAGCCGTTTCCGGGTTAAATTTCATGCCAACCGGGTGCTGCATCCAGCCGTTGGCCACCAAAATCCACAGGGCCGAAAGATTGGCGCCGATGGCGGTTAACCAGGTGGCCAGCAGGTGTGTTTTTTTACTCACCTTGTTCCACCCAAAAAACATGATGGCAATAAAAGTCGATTCCATAAAAAAGGCCAGAATACCTTCGATGGCCAGCGGTGCTCCGAAAATGTCGCCAACAAACCAGGAGTAATTCGACCAGTTGGTCCCGAATTCAAACTCGAGGATAATTCCTGTGGCTACGCCAATGGCGAAGTTGATCCCAAAAAGTGTCATCCAGAATTTGGTAATCTTTTTCCACTCTTCGTTGCCGGTTTTCACATAAAGCGTTTCCATAAAGGCAATGATAAAGGTGATTCCGAGAGTGAGCGGAACAAAAATCCAGTGGTACATTGCCGTGAGCGCGAATTGTGCCCTCGACCAGTTCACCAAAGATGCATCAGCAATTTCGATCATTACTTTTTATTTTGATTTGGTTAATACTTCCAGTACATGATTGCTTCTGTCCTGATCGGTTTCAAAATTTGATTTCAGGAAATTGGGAAAGAAAAACAGGCGGAGGATCACAAACATAATGAACAGTTTCACCAGAATAATGGTCCAAACCTGGCGTCCCCAGCTTCCCATTTCCCGGAATCCACCCGCGTAGAAGTTCCATATTTTGCGAAAAATGTTTTCCGGTTTCATAGACAAATACCTTCATTTATTTTATACCATCCTCTGGCATTTACAGCTCGTAATCCAAGCCTTCAAAATACAAAAATAAAACATATGGTTGAAATGAAAATTGATTTTTGTTAACATATATTGTTCTGTAAGTTGTGATAAAGGCATTTGATTGCCATAAAGAGTATTTAGTGGAAAAATATATCATCAGGCAGTAAACGATCGGAATTATTGTCCAGAATAAAATAACCAATAATTCGTTTTTGACGTCGCATATTGGAACACATCAGTTGCTGACCGCTTCTACAGCGGGGTATCCACTGATTAAAGCAGCGGAGAA
>JBKDZK010000214.1:0-3595 GCA_047971205.1 Draconibacterium sp. | reverse complement strand
AAAATCGATGGTTTGAAGGAAAATTACACTCCGTCCAAAGATTCATTGCTGGCAGGTTTTGCCAAAGTGAGTATCACTCCGGTTCTCAACACTACTGAAGACAATGCGGTAGAAGGCAAATTCATTCAGGTTCCTCTTGCCGGATTTGGTGCCCGCAAAGGTGCACCTGCAACCGGCATTCACGACAGCATTTTTGTAAAGGCAGCTGCACTAAAAATAGCTGACCAATTGTTGGTTTTTGTGGGGGCCGACCTGTTGATCATTCCGCCCAATGTTACCGATTCGGTGATGGTCATGCTTTCGGCAAAAGGAATACAACGGGATCAGCTCTTCTTCTCAGCTACGCATACGCATTCAAGCATAGGTGCCTGGGCTCCCGGATGGGTTGGCGAGCAATTCTCGGGAGAATACAATCCCAGCCTTGCCAAATGGCTGAGCCGGCAAATTGTTCTGGCAGTCACCACTGCTGTTTCCGATTTAAAGCCGGCATCGTTGGCCACCGGCAATTTTGATGCGGCACAATATACGCGTAACCGTTTGATTGGGGCTCGCGGAACCACCAACGACGATTTCAGTTTTATCTTCCTTCAGCAAGATAATGGGAAAAACGCGGTGATCGGTTCGCTTGCGGCACATGCCACCACCATGGGCGACAAAAACATGCAAATCAGCGGCGATTATCCGGGCTACTGGCAACGAAAAATGGAAAATACATCGGTGGATTATGCCATCTTTTTGGCAGGATCGGTCGGAAGTCAAACAAATGTGAGTGAAGGCGAGGGTTTTGAAAAACCAAAATTCACCGGCGAAGCATTGGCCGACAGTTTGAATATACATCTGCAGAACATTTCGCTAAAAAATAAAATTACTGCTTCGTCTTTGACGCTAAAAATGGCGCTTCCGGAATATCATATTCGCCTGAGTACCCAACGAAACCTGGCAACTTTTCTTTGCAGGAAGCTAAATCCCATTCCTGATAATTCTGTCCTGCAGGTTGTAAGGCTTGGAAATATGATCTGGATTACAACTCCGGCCGATTTTAGCGGAGAATATGCACTGCAGCTAAAAAACGCACTGGCAACTAAAGGATACAAGGCCAATGTTTCGAGTTTTAACGGAAGTTACCTCGGTTACATCATTCCCGGAAGATATTTTTATCTCGATAAATACGAGCCCAAAGACATGGGTTGGTTTGGACCAACCATGGGCGATTACACCATGGATTTAATTCATCAGCTAAGCGAAATTGTCATTTAAAATGAACGGACGTAAAGCAATAAGAACGGCACTGAGAATTCTGAAATACACTTTGTTTTCATTTTTGGGAATCCTCTTGGTTTTCCTGATCATTGGGTTTGCCAAACCTCTTTGGCGCAACCTGCTTACTTATCCCCGTCTTGAGAAAGAAATAGCCGAGTTTAATCAGCTTCGGAAAGAAACTCCCAAAACAACAGACCAGAACACCTATCGTGGCGTTATGCACGTTCACAGTTACCTTTCGCACGACAGCGAAGGGAACCTGAATGACCTGATTCCGGCAGCCAAAAACAACGGCATCGACTTTATCTTTTTAACCGATCATCCGCGCTATCAGTTCGATAGTTTTCCTCGCGGCTACCAGGGAAACTACGACGGCGTTTTAATTGAACCGGGGAGCGAAAAGCACGGTTATATTTGCTGGCCGCTCGACACCATGGTGATCGACCTGAAAACCAATCCCGACACCATTGCCAAAAATGTGGTGCAACAGGGAGGAATCGTATACTATTCGCATACCGAAGAACCCCGCAATTGGGCCAATACCTGGTATCAGGGAATGGAAATGTACAACTTCCACACCGATACCAAAGATGAATCGCTTCTTCCCAGTATTCTTAATTTTCTGGTTAACGGAAAGTCATACCGCATTTGGGCACTGCGGGAAATGTTTGATGAGCAAACCGCTATTCTTGCACGTTGGGATTCGCTAAACACTTACCGCCACCATGTTGGTTTTTCGGCAGTAGATACACATGAAAATCAAAATTTCAGAGCCAGATACACTTCCAACGGACAAGTGGAATGGGTAGGCCCCAATGCCAAAATTATCGACACAAGCGATGTTACCATTTTCAACAAGTGGCTGTTTCACGAACCCGATGTAAACGGTTGGATCTTCAGGCTGATGATTGACACCTACAACGAAGGCTTTAATTACATCACCAACTATGTTTTTGCCGATACACTTTCTGTTCCATCTCTCGCCGAAAACATAAAAAAAGGACACCTATTCTCTGCGTTTAAAAGTCTGGGCGATGCAAAAGGATTCAACTACTTCAGCAAAAATACCGACGGAAAGATCAACGCCATTACCGGTGATTCCATTTCAATAAGCGCCATTAAATCGTTGAATGCCGTCACTCCTCTTCCCGGCCAATTCCGCTTGATTTATAACGGAAAACAGGTGAATGTTTCCGGTATCGACGGATACAACTACGAATGGCAAGGCCCCTTTGAAAAAGGAGCTTATCGTGTTGAAGTGCACATTCCGCTGCACGGGAAGTATGTTCCGTGGATTTATTCAAACCCCATTTATGTTTACTAAAAACAAGTTCCAGGATGACAACCAGAATTTCGTTCCTGATCGCTTTGTTCCTCTTCGTCACTCAAATACATGCGCAAACTTTTAAAGCCGGCGCCGCCATCCGTGATATTACGCCCGATCATCTGATCCCGATTTCGGGAGGAATGGGCGAGCCGGTCATGCCAACCGCTTACCAGGGAAAACTCACCGTTCGTGCATTGGTGCTAGAAAAAGGCGCAACAAAAGTGGCCATTGTTGGCATTGACAATATTGGCTGGCCGGCATATCTGGGTGATCGTTCGCGTGCTTTGATAAAAGATATTGCACCCGAAAATGTGTTGATTGGCGTTACGCATACCCACAGCGCACCCGATGCTTACGGTTTTCCGGATGAAAACGGAAATACCGGGGCCGATCTGGATTACCTGAATTGGTGCGTCACCCAAATTGCTGATGCAGTGAACGAGGCAGCAAAAAATATTCAGCCGACTGAATTAAAAACCGCAGTTGCCGAAGCCAAAGGAAAAATAGCGTACAACTACTACGCACCTCATCTTTACGACCCAAGGATGGGTGTTATTCAGGTTCTTGCAACTACCGGTGCTAACCAAGGAAAACCGATTGCCACCTTGGTAAACTATGCCACTCACCCCGAAATTCTGGGAACAAAAGGAAAACTGATGAGCCCTGATTTGTGCGGTCCACTCTACGACAGAATTGAATCAAAAATAGGAGGCATTGCCCTATTTATGAACAGTGCACAGGGCGGAATGGTAACTGCCGACACCCGACTTGAAAATGGAGGCGAGGCCAACGACTGGAACGAATGCATTCGCATCGGGAATTTAATGGCAGATGAGGCACTTCGTATTATTGCCCCGGCACCTGTTCAGCGAGATCCGCAATTGTACTGTGCCGCAGAAATGATCGAGCTTCCGGTGGAAAATGAAAGTATGCAGCTTGTTTTCAAACATTCGCCGGTAGCAAAACTGGCTGAAAAACCAGCCGATGATTTTAGCAAAGAAACGACAC
>JBKDZK010000213.1:0-3447 GCA_047971205.1 Draconibacterium sp. | reverse complement strand
CTTGTAACTTTCTTATCTTCTAGGACCCGTAATAATTTTACCTGAGCTTCCAAAGGAAGCTCTCCAACTTCATCAAGAAAGAGTGTACCGTCATTTGCTTGCTCAAATTTACCTGTCTTCATTTCCTTTGCATCGGTAAAAGCACCTTTTTCATGGCCAAAAAGTTCGCTCTCTACTAATTGTAAAGGGATAGCACCACAATTTATTACAACTAAGGGCTTATTACTGCGGTTACTATTGAAATGGATGGCATTTGCTATAACTTCTTTCCCAACCCCGCTTTCCCCCTGGAGTAATATTGTTGCATCAGTCTGGCAAACACTTTTTACCTGATTTATTACCTGCTGCATTCCTTTACTTTCCCCAATAATACTATTGATTGAAAACTGCTCATTAACAGATTTGCGAAGACTACTAAGTTCATTATTCATCTTCGCAAATTGAAGTGCACGTTTTATCAATATTAAAAGTTTATCATTGTCAAACGGCTTTTCCAGATAATCATATGCGCCCTTTTTTATTGCCTCAACAGCAAAAGAAACGGCTCCATGGGCCGTAATTATTATGATAGTTTGATTGGGATAATGTTCCTTAATCTTTTCTGTAGCTTCAATTCCGCTTATGCCAGACATTTTTTGGTCCATTAAAATAAGGTCTGGAGCAAACTCATGGGTTATTTGCAATGCCTGATAGCCATTCTCTGCTGTGCTAACAATATAACCCTCATCATTAAGCAATTGCTTCAAAATTTTTCTGATTCGAAGTTCATCATCAACAATTAATATTCTTTCTTCCATGATGTTTAATTTAGTTAGTATAAGGGATGCTGATTGTTACAACTGTACCCCGACCTTCTTCACTTTCTATTTTAATATCTCCACCGTGCTTATTAATTATACCATATGATATGGATAGCCCTAATCCGGTCCCGTCTTCCCTTGTTGTATAAAAAGGGTCGAATATTTGATCTAACTTTTTGTCAGGGATACCACACCCGCTATCACTTATTATAATGAACAAATCTTTAGCCTTAACAGAGTCTTTCTCGTGATGATTATCCTTTTCTTCTACAGCAATTAGAACGATGCCTTCTCCACTAATTGCCTGGATTCCGTTAATAATAATGTTAATAAAAACTTGCTTTAACTGTCCTGGGTCGGCTAATATATATTTACCTTCAGCATGATATTGAAAATCAATTAATATATTTTTCTTTTTTGCTGTACTGTTAAGCAACTGAATTACCTGATTTATAAGTAACTCCACGTCGATATTTTCAGGTTTTAGACTGTTCGGACGAGCAAACGATAAAAGCCCTTGTAGTATTTCGTTTATGCGATCAACTTCTTCAATCAATCCAGCTGCCAATTCTTTTTGATCCGTATTATCAAAACCTTTCATAAAATATTGTATTGTGCTTCTTATTGATGTCAACGGGTTACGAATCTCATGGGCAGCACCTGCTGCCAATTCTCCCATAATTGATAAACGATCGGCCCTGTACATATTACTTATACGGTCCCTTTGTTGCTGATGAAGTGAAACGTTCTCTAGTGCAAATGAAGCTTGGTCTAACAGGCTGGTGAGACTTTCCTTTTCATTTGAAGTATAATCAGTACCATCCGTTTTTCCTGATAAAAAAACCATTCCCCTTAATTGGTTCATAACTTTTAAAGGATAGATTAATTCTACCTTCAACTCTCTGAGTAATGTACTTTCTTTTTCCGCAAAGAAATTAAAAATCCCTACCCTTTTTTTCAGTTCCAGATAACTCTCATTTGATGATAGCCAGAAGATAAGTTTGTCATTAAGTGTAAATGACATTTCTCTTTTTTCAAGAGGCTTTCCAAAAAGAAAAAAACGATTTAACTCATTGTTCAATAGGTAGAAATAGACATCCTTAGCCTCCGCTACATGCTGAATCTTTGAGACAATATACTTTTGCAATAAATCTTTATCTGCTATCAGTTTTAGAGATTTATTGAATTCTGAAATTTCGATATTTCGATCAAGCTTTTTTCTTCTTCTAAAAATCATTGATACAAACTGCTTCGTCAAAAATAGTGAGTCTCTTCAATTAATAAAAATTAATTGGGTAAGACTTTACCCAATCTGTGTTGTAATTAGGTGCTTTTTTAAAATTCTTACCTACATGACACCGAATAATAAACTTCCAATAAACTGACAAATAGCAACATAGCACTTTGCTGGATATCTCATTTTATAACTGGCATCTGCTTTGCTTAGCACCGTGTGAATTAAAAAACACAATTAACATGCCATATAAAATCTTGATATTTTGCACGCTAACTCTTTGTGCATTTGCAAGTAAAGGACAAAAGCTAGCCCTTACCTACAATGATGCAATAAACATGGCATTAGGCATGAGTTACACTATAAAAGAGTATGAAAATGATCGCCTTAAAAGTGGTTTATCATACGACTATTATAGAGCTATGTTTAAACCCAGGCTGGATTTTGAATTATATGTCCCTTCGTGGCAGGAAAGAGTAAGTCAAATATCTCAGGCAGATGGGTTACCTGTTTACAATTCTACCGGCTCATTTCTATTGGGAGAGAAATTATCTTTTACTTATGTATTACCCACAGGAGGAGATTTGAGCTTGTCCTCTTATATGTATTACGCAAATGAAGAAACCACATTGGCTTCCAACCAGTCTAAACTTAGTAACACTTTATTTTACAACAGTCTGGCTCTAAGTTTTACACAACCCGTATTCACTACAAACAAACCAAAACAAAATTTGAAAGAAGCTGAATTACAGTTTCAACAAACGAAACATACATTTACCCGGGCACAAATGAACATTATTTATAATGTATCCGAAGGGTTTTATTCGTTATACAGGGCGATGAGGACCTTAGACATTGCAAAGGAAAAACTAAAAAATTCTATTGAAACCCTGAGAATATCCAAATTAATGGCAGAGGCAGGAAGATTGCCTGAAGGCGATTTAATGACAGCTGAAATTGCCGTTGCACAAGACGAAGTAAGTGTATCAGAAAAGAAAGGAACGTTGGATAAAGAAAAAGACCTTTTTAAACTTCTTATAGGAATGGATTTAGACAGTGATTTTGAAATATTACCACGCTTGAAAACTGACGAAGTAGCTGTAGATTTGGATGTCGCAGTAAAAGAAGGATTACAAAACCGCCTTGAAATATCTGAAGCAGAGATTGATATTGAATTACAAAAAATTAGCATTGATCGTGCAAAGCGGGAGCGGGAGTTTAAAGGGAGTATTTCTGGTTATTATGATGTTACCGGTGTTAGTACTCTCGGGAGTGGAAGCGTTGGGAATTTATTCAAATCATCGTTAAGTAATTTTAATGACAGGCCACCAAACAGGGGACTAACCTTTACCATTTCCTATCCAATTTCTGATTGGGGACGTGGAAAGTCGCGATTACGTAGAGAGGAAGTGG
>JBKDZK010000212.1:0-2834 GCA_047971205.1 Draconibacterium sp. | reverse complement strand
AATATATGGCAAACCTTCAAAACTGGCGAAAAAATGCCAGCGTTATCCATAAGGGTAAACTGTTGCATTTTATTCCTGAAAACGGAACTTATACGTATTTCCGCTATACCGACAACGAAGCGATGATGGTCATTCTGAATAAAAATGCGGAAGAAAAAACGATTGCTACGGATCGCTTTCAGGAAGTGATAAACGACTATAATTCAGGTAAAGAAATTATAAGCGGCAAGGAAGTTTCTGATATCAGTAGAATCACTGTTCCGGCAAAATCGGCGGTTATTGTTGAATTGAAAAAGTAACGAATAGGAACACAGATAACACAGATTTTCGCTGTATATAATCTGTGTCAGTTATATCTGTGTCATCAGCATTCCATTATTATGAAGAAACTATCCATCCTACTTATTTTTTGGGCGTTTTCTGCCTGCCAATCTCCTCAAAAACAAGAAACAGAGCAGGCGGCATCTCCTGAGGGGAAACTGGTGGTTTACCAGGTTTTTACCCGCTTGTTTGGAAATACAAACACCACCAATAAACTGTGGGGAACGATGGAAGAGAACGGGGTTGGCAAGTTCAGTGATTTTACCGACCGGGCGCTGGCCGAAATTAAATCGATGGGAGTGACCCATATCTGGTATACCGGTGTTCCGCACCACGATGTGATCCATGATTACACCGCTTACGGTATCTCGAACGACGATCCGGACGTGGTAAAAGGCCGTGCCGGTTCGCCTTATGCAATCAAAGATTACTACAATGTGGATCCTGATCTGGCGGTTGATCCGGCCAAAAGAATGGAAGAGTTTGAAGCGCTTATTGATCGTACGCATCAACACGGAATGAAAGTAGTTATTGACATTGTTCCTAACCACGTTGCCCGGAATTACCAGTCAGTTTCGAGGCCGGAAGGTGTGGCTGATTTTGGCGAGAAGGATGATACTTCGGTGGAATATGCGCGGGATAACAATTTTTATTATATACCGGGCGCAGCTTTTAAGGTGCCTGAAAGTAAAAATGGCTATTTGCCGTTGGGTGGCGAAAAGCACTCGCTGGCTGACGGTAAGTTTGACGAATGCCCGGCTAAATGGACGGGCAATGGCTCGCGAAAAGCACAACCCGACTTTTATGACTGGTACGAAACCGTAAAAGTGAATTACGGAGTTCGTCCGGACGGAAGCTACGATTTTGATGTTTTGCCCGAAGGTTTTGATAAAAAAGACTACCGCGAGCATTTTGAGTTCTGGCAAGACAAGGATGTTCCGGATTCGTGGAAGAAATTCAGAGATATAGCGCTGTTTTGGCTTGATAAGGGAGTGGATGGTTTTCGTTACGATATGGCTGAAATGGTGCCGGTTGAGTTCTGGAGTTACATGAACTCGGCCATCAAAATGAAAAACAGGGAAGCTTTTCTTTTGGCTGAGGTTTACAATCCTGCTTTGTACCGCGATTATATTTTTAAGGGGAAAATGGATTATTTGTACGACAAGGTGGAGCTGTATGATACGCTGAAACACATTATGCAAGGGCACGGAAGCACCGATCATCTTCCGGCAATTTACAACGATTTGGCAGACATTGAACACCATATGCTGCATTTTCTGGAAAACCACGATGAACAGCGTATTGCAAGTGCTCCTTTTGCCGGAAAAGCTGAAAAAGGAAAGCCGGCAATGGTCGTATCAACCTGCATGAGCACCTCTCCAACCATGTTGTATTTTGGGCAGAACGTAGGAGAACCGGGCGACGGAGATATGGGCTTTGGCGACGAGTCGCGGACGTCGATTTTTGATTACTGTGGAGTTCCGGCCCACCAGCGTTGGATGAACAACGGAAAATTTGATGGCGGACAGCTAAGTCCTGCCGAGAAAGATTTATGCGACTTTTACAGGACTTTACTATGCTTTTCAGCGCATTCGGAAGCGCTGCTGGGAGCGTACCGGGAAATTCATTCTTACAACCGGGAGAATACCGAAGGATACACCGATAAGTTGTTTTCGTTTGTTCGCTGGAAGGGTGATGAGCAACTTATTGTCGTCAGTAATTTTGAGGAGGAAGAACATGCATTTCAGCTAAGAATGGATGAGGAAACAGTGGCCGCATGGAGACTGGAAGATGGCACTTATCGGTTAGTGGATCAGTTAAATGGAAAAGAAGATCTGCGTTTGGTGGTTAAAAAAGGGCTTGGCTACATTGACCTCGTTTTGCCGGGGCTGGAATCTTATATTTTGAAAGTGAAAAAATAGAATCAACGTTTTAAACTTTTTCTGTAAGCAATTGTTTCATAGTAACAAAGATCGAAAGAAATTACTCACCATAGAGGTGGTTTGGTTTTTGGTTTAGTTTAGGTTTAGGTTGATTGAGAAAAGGTTGGTAAACTACCAACCTTTCTTTTTTTTATCCGTTTATTTTAACCCCAGATTCTTTTTCTTTAGCATGAGTTCAATCGATTCTTTTACGCGTCTGGCGCGCGTTTCCGGTCGCTTGGCTGTTTTTATCCAGAGAAGGTATTCCTTCTGATGTCTTTTGCTGAGCCTGTTAAAATATTCGGCTGCTGTTGTGTGTCTCTCGAACTCTTCTTTAAGTTCCTGTGGAATTGTCAGATCTATTTCAGGAGGAGTGTTTACTCTGTCCCAATTACCGTTTTGTTGAGCGGCTTCTATTTTTTGCCAACCCTCAGGTTTTATTCTCCCTTCTTTTAACAATGCGGCAACCCGCTTTTTGTTGGATTCCGACCAAACGCTGTTCTCTTTCCGGGGAGTGAATTTTCGGGCATATCGATCTTCGTCCAGCTTTTTTACCAAACCGTCGATCCAGCCCCAGCATAAAGCTGATTG
>JBKDZK010000211.1:0-11730 GCA_047971205.1 Draconibacterium sp. | reverse complement strand
GTCGCTCATATCTTTAATGATACCTGCTTTATCCACTTTGATCTCAACGTCTTTTGCGATTTCAAGAACTACATGCGTTTCTTTCACCTCAGCAATTTTACCGTAAATACCTCCGGTAGTTACTACTTTGTCGCCTTTAGCCAACGATTCGCGAAACTTGCGGGTTTCTTTCTGGCGTTTTACCTGTGGGCGGATCATAAAAAAGTAAAATACTACAATGATCAGCAGCAGGGGGAGGAAACTCATCAGTGGGTTAGCTTCCGCACCTTCGGTGGGTTGCATCATTAACAAAATACTATTCAACATGTCGTAATTTTTTAATATTTAATTTTCAATAAATCGTTTTCGACTTGGGCAAAAATAGCTAAATGTTTTAATTCCTTGCTATTTCCATGAATTTCAATTGTCTTGTATTCGCGGCCAACCATTCCTGAAGAATCGAATTCAAGCTCTACATTCCCTGTTTGCCCCGGTTTTACAGCCTCCTGCGGAAATTGTACCTCGATACATCCGCACTCTGTTTCAATGTTTTTGATCCGGTAATCAGCCGTGCCGGTGTTGGTAAATGTAAAGGTACACACCACCATTTCGCCGGCTTTCAAGGTTCCGAAATCATAAACATCGGTATCAAAAACGATGGTCGTTTCTTTATCCGCAACTGATTTGTCGGTGGTTTTGTCTTCCCGCTTCTTTCCCGGCGAACACGAAACAGCCAGTATTAGTATCAGTATGCCAGCAAGATATTTCATTCTTCCCCGATCAATCCTCTGCCTGCTTTGGTCACTTTTTCGGTGCGCTTCAGGTCTTTCAGCGTTTTGTCCAGGATACCGTTGATAAAATTCCGGCTCTTCTCGGTACTATAGAATTTCGATAACTCAATGTACTCGTTCAGCGATACTTTGGTCGGAATTGTCGGAAAATAAAGGAATTCGGTAATGGCCAGCTGCATGATCAGGATGTCCATGAATGCAATACGTTCAACGTCCCAGTTGTTCGAGTGCTCCTTGATAAGTTCGCGTAATTCATCGTGGTTCAAAACAGACTTGCGAAACAGGTCTTTTGTAAACTGGCGGTCTTCCTCGTCTTTGAACAAAGGCATCAGTTTCTGGTCTGCATCCGTCAGCTCGTGGAAACGTTTCAGTGTTTTGGTGATCATCGAGATAACAAACTCCACGTCGTCGTTCCAGTAAATGCTTTTTTCTTCCAGCACGTTGTACAGGTCTTCCGAAACCAGGATCACCTTGTTAAACAGTTTTTCGATGAATTTGCGGTCGTCGAGGTACGAATGTGTTTTGTCGCTCATGTAACCATTGTAAGATTCCGAGTCGGTCATCAACAGGTACAACTCCTTGATCAGCTCCGGATTGTCTTTCCAGTGTAGTTTTTTCTGATCTAAATACGTGATTAACTGGCGGTTGTTGCGCAATTGTGCAATTGCCTGATTGGAAATAAACTTGGTGTTCGGATGCAGATCCTCGTAAGTCGGTTGGTGTTTGTTCTTTTTAATCTCGATCCTGTTTTCGGCATAATCCGCAATCTCAATTACCAGGTAAAACAGGTAGTGATACAGGTCGTAGGCCTTGTGGATACAGAAAAAGAGTTCTTTTTCTGTGGTGTTGATTGATTTCTCCTCTGTCGAGTAATAGGCGTACAACACTTGTAACACCTTGGTACGGATAATCCTTCTACTAATCATTCTAATGAACTTCGTGGTATATTTTTCTGCAAAATTACACCTTTTTTTGAATAGCAATAAACTTGTTTTTGTATTGAGTAAAACTTAAAAGAATTGTGAAATAAGTGTTACCAAATTTCCGTTTCTGAATTTTACGGTTTGAACGAAAGAGTTGAGGCTGAATTGAATGGTCTATTTCCTGTAAAATGTGGGGTATTGGTTGTTTAGCCTGAAGCCGAGCCCCAGCATCAAAAAGTTGGGTGTGTGAAAGTTCTGAAGGCTGTAACCGATGTGAACAAAGGAGCTTCGGGTGATTTCAACTTTCAGGGCAAGTATCTGGTAAAGCGCCTGCATGTCGCCTTCGCTGCAAAGCACATTTTTACCCAGCCCCAGCCCAACCGTAAAATAGGGCATCACATATTCCACCCTTCCGGATATTCCCAATGCCAACTGCTCGCGGAGTGGTGGCTTGAAAAATTGTTGCTCAGTACCAATTATGTAATCCTGCGTGTAAACATTGGCACCGCCATCGTAAAATCCGTCCAGCGAAACTCCCAGCCTGAGTTTATAGCCATAGTTGTACATGGGGGCAAAGCAAAAGCCCAACACGGGATAAGCTTCGGGCGATGCCACCTGAGCATCCATAAAGTCCACGCCGGTTCGCCGCCACGAGCCAAACAACACCAGGTCGTAACTAATATGGCGCGGAAAGGCCGGAATCGATAATTGGGAAGACGCCGTATGTGAATTGTTTTTTCGGTTGAAGTTGTAAACCAGCCCGGCTTTCATTCCCACAGTATTCAGGCCAGCATTGGGGAATTTGGTGTTGCCGTTGGAAAAATGGGTGAGTGCAACACCGGCGTTAAAATCCAGTTTCCGCGACAGCATCCAGCTAAAATAAAAATTGGTATTGATGTAGGCATTCGATTTTGACCCGATCACCGTATTGTTGGGATTGAACTCATAATCGTAGGGTTTCCACCCAAACGACAAGCCAAAATTCCATTCGTAGTTTAACGAAAGTTTGGGGTTGATCTGGCTGATTCGGGCTCCCTGGAACAGGTAGAACATAAACGGGCTGCCCAGTTCTTCGGCCTGTCCCAATTGGTAATGCGCCAATCCTATTCCCTGGTAAGCGGCCCCGTAAATTTTGTCGGTATAAGTATTGGGATAAAAGCGAAAAGAATATTTCAGGTGTTGCGAAAACGAACTCCTGATGGGATCTCCGCTGTTGTTTTCTCCTTTCAGAAAAGGATTGGTGGGCAGTATATAACCGGGGCGGATCTCCATTTCAAGCCTGTGCTGTATGGGAGTCGAAAACAGGGATGAGTCAAGCGCCGGAGCCGATGAGGACTTGCCGTGAACAGTGGTATGAAAAACCGAAGGATGGCTGTTGTTTGCCGGGCTGTTAAAAAGGTCAGAATCCTGTGCGCCGGAAAAAAGAAATACGAAAAGCGAAAGCCCCCAGGTAAATGCCAGTTTAAAAAAATATTTATTGCCCTCCATATTCTTTGTTAATCAGTCTGTCCAAACCCGGAGCCGAATTCGAAGAAGGACAAATATACATTTTATTTATTGACGATCATGTTTAATTCTCCTGAGTTAAGAGACAGAATGAAGGGAATCGCTGCCGGTAGATTTGGTTTCGTCTGTGTCCTGATCCGAGTCGGGTGAATCTTCTTCTTCCTCTTCTTCCTCTTCCCAGTCAAATTTTTCGCGCCGGATGGTGTACCTGCGGTAATAAAACGCCAGAACAACTCCCCAAATGGATCCCGACAAATGCCCTTCCCACGATATTTCGGGACGAATAGGAAGCAGGCCCCACACCAGCCCGCCGTAAAGGAATACCACTACCACCGACAGGGTGAGCAACCGTACGTCGCTGCGAATAATCCCGCTTACAAAATGAAAAGCCGCCAGCGCATAAACAACGCCACTTGCGCCTATGTGCCAGGCTTCGCGCCCGATCAGCCAGGTGCTTACCCCCGACAATACATACAACAAAAAGAAAATCTGATAGGTGATGCGCCGGTAAAAATAAACCAGCATAAAGCCCAGTATGAAAAACGGGAGAGAGTTGGAAATCAGGTGGCTAGAATCAGCATGAATAAACGGTCCCAGCAAAATGCCTTTTAATCCGTCGGTATGCAGCGGAAAAATACCGTAGCGCGTGAAATCGAGGCCAGCGGTAACTTCAACCAGTTTTACGATCCACATCAGCAAAACAAACGCTGCTGGAAAAAGAAGACTGTGAATAAAAATCTTCTTTTCCACCTCGGTGTCCAGCTTTGTCGGGTTGCTTGGATAGTATCGGAACAGGCTCATTGTTATTGTCTTGTTGGCGTTTAATCTAATAATTCCCCTTGGCTATGCCATGGGGTTCCGCTTTTTCTCCCTCATTGAGGGGAGATGTCAGCCTCTATGGCTGACAGAGGGGTGAAATAAAGCAAATTCGGTTTTCAGCGATTTAGCTGAAATGAAGTTGGCGTAATACTCCTTGGCTCTGCCACGGGGATAGTCAACTTCAAGAATTTTCTTTATTGCTGAAAACGAGTTTTATACGCGGTTTTTAATAGTTGTTTTATCAGCTTCACAAAATCATAAATTTCATTTTCGGTGGTGTCAAACGAAGTCATCCAGCGCACTTCGCTGCGTGCTTCGTCCCACATATAAAAATAGAATTGTTCTTTTAGCGGTTCAACAATCGAGGGAGGAACGATGGCAAATACACCGTTTGCTTCTACCGGTTGGGTAATTTTTATTTCAGGAATTTTAGCTACTTCGCTTTCTAAAAGTTGAGCCATTCGGTTGGAATGAGTGGCATTTTTTTTCCACAAATCATCCTTGAAATAGGCCTGGAATTGTGCTCCCACAAATCGCATTTTAGAATACAACTGCATACTTTGCTTGCGAATGTACTTGGTGTATTTTATCAGTTCCGGGTTAAAAAACAGCACGGCTTCGCCCGACAGCATTCCGTTCTTGGTTCCGCCAAACGAAAGTACATCCACACCACAGTCGCGGGTAAAAGCCCTGAAATCCATATTTAGAGCCACAGCCGCATTGGAAATTCGTGCGCCGTCCATGTGTAAAAACATGTTGTGTTTGTGCGCTAAATCGGCCAGTGCGATAATCTCGTCGGGTTGGTACACCGTACCCATTTCGGTGACCTGCGAAATAGAAATGACTTTTGGTTGAGAATGATGTTCAAATTCGAAACCTTTCAAATGGGGGAGTACCGCCCCGGGAGTTACTTTTCCCTGTACAGGCTCTACCGGAATCAGTTTGCATCCGGTGAATTTTTCCACGGCACCACATTCGTCTTCCTGGATATGCGCCGTTTCGGCACAAATAATTGAGTGGTAGCTTTGCGTAACCGTTGATAGACCGAGAACATTGGCGCCCGTTCCGTTAAAAACAAAAAACACCTCGGTGTCGTCGCCAAATCGTTCTTTGAAAAGTGCCACTGCTTTTTCTGTATGCGGGTCGTTTCCGTAACCTGTAACATGGCCCTGGTTGGCTGCTTCAATGGACTTTAAAATGGTCGGGTGGATTCCCGAATTATTGTCGCTTGCAAATCCTTTTCTAATCGTCATGATGCTGGTGTTAAAAAGAATGTTTGTTTGAAATAAGCTCGTTTATTTGTAATTTTGATGGTGTTTTTAATACGCATAAAGTAAGGAAAAATCAAAATCAATAAAAAATGGAAACGCCACTTCCTCTTTCACAGAAACTATATTTTTTAGCCATTCGGCCCGACAAAGGGGGAATTAGTTCACACAGCTACTCTGCACTTGATTACATCCTGTTGGGAGCCTTGTTTATGGAACTTTTTATGCAGAAAAAAATCCGCTTCGAAAACAAGCGTATTGTTGTGTTGACCACAAAAAGCGAGAACGAACTACACCGTTTTCTTCTGTTAAAAATGAGTGAAGCAAAAAGTCCGCGAAAGATATCCCGCTGGATCAATAAATTCTATTTTTCATTAAAATACATCCGGGGAGAAGTTCAACAGGGGTTGCTCGATCAGCGATTGATTCGCATGGAGGACAAACATTTTCTTTTCTTTAAATGGAAGAAGCCTTTTGTGATTAATTCGCAGGAACTAAGAAGCCTGGAAACAGAGATTCGGAATCTGATTTTAAAAGGAACGCGTGAAGAGGAACATCTCATTTTGCTCTCTTTCCTGGTGCCGGGAGGTTTGTTAAACCGGTTGTTCTCTGAAAGCCACCAGTGCAGGAAGGCAAAAAAACGACTGAAAATGATGATGGTTGGCAACCCGGTTTCAGCTGCTGTTCAGGATGCCGTTTCAGCCGCTCAGGCGGTAGCAGCGTCAGCCGCTGCAGCATCGGTAGCTGCCGGTTCAACATCATAATATCAGAAAAATGACAAAGTTGAAAAAGATCGTGTTAATGACAAGCGGGCCGGGCGTGCTGTTGGTGGAAGCCGTGGCTGTCTTTGTCCAGCTTTTTACGGAACACAATGCCAAACCGATCATCGTTGGCGGGCTGGTCGTTTTCTTTTTGATATTTATTCCTCTGTATTCGGTTGAGTATTTCAAACAGGAATTTCAACACGAGAAAAAGAAAAGTCTTCATTTTAAACGAAAAAATACGCGTACCGAATGGCGGGGCGGAAATATTCACGGAAAGGTTCTGCACGAAGAGGAAAAACCGGGACACTTTTTTAAAAAGTAGTGGTTTGCTAAGTTATCGGTAGCAGCAGTATGCTGAAATTTTTTTCTTAAGTCAGATTGTAATCAAAAACCTCACGGAGTTCTGTGCCCTAAAAATTATCAGTTTATATTTGTTCCGAAAACGAAGAAAAAGCAGCAAAAATCTATATTCAACTTACTGTTTTAAACCGGTATTGAGACTATGAAGAAGAACATATTATTATTTTTTTTAGTGGCCCTGGTATTTTTGGGGTGTAAAAGGAAAGAAGATTTTACCGAAAAACTTTGGTACCAACAACCGGCCAGCAACTGGCTGGAAGCTTTACCCACCGGAAACGGCCGTTTGGGGGCGATGGTGCATGGTGGAGTTCAACAAGAAGATCTTCAGTTAAACGAAGAGAGCCTTTGGGCAGGTTGTAAAGAGGAACCGTATCCTGAAAATGTTGGAGTGCATTACGAGAAGTACCGGCAACTAAACCTCGATCGCAAATTTGAAGAAGCTTTTGATTATGCAATGGAACATCTGGCTGTTAATCCTACCAGTTTTCGGCCTTATGTTCCGTTTGGAAATATTCTCATTAATTTTAACCACCCGGAAGCTACGGATTACCGGCGGGAGCTGGATTTTAGTACCGCCATTGCCACGGTTGAATATACTGTGGCAGGAAAGCGCTTTCGGCGTCAGACATTTGTGTCGGCGGCTGATGATGTGTTGGTTTATCGTTTTGAGAGTTTAGACGGGGAGAAGATTGACGCTGCCATTGCCTTTAAAAGGGAGAAAGATGCAACAACCGAGGTGCTTGACATGGGGCTGAAGATGACCGGGCAGATTTTTGACGACCCGGATGGATACGATGATAATCCGGGCGGATCGGGAAAAGGTGGTTTGCACATGAAATTCGCCGGATTGGCCGAAGTGCTTGATACCGATGGCAAAGTAAGCAAAACAGATACTTCGCTCTTACTAACAGAAACGAGCTCGTTTACACTGATAATGAGTGGGGCAACCAATTTCGATGTGCAAAAATTAAATTATGATGAAAGCATTAATAGCTTTTCGAAAGCCGAAACTACAGTTAAGCAGGCATCAACAAAATCGTTTAAGGAATTGCGTGATGCCCATGTTCTGCAACACGCGGAAATGTACAAGCGGGTTGATTTAAACCTGGTTCAGATGGAACAGGACACGGTTCCGACCGATGTTCGTTTGCAGGGATTGAAAGCCGGAAATGAGGATGTATACCTGAACCAGCTTTTGTTTCAGTATGGCCGGTATTTACTGATCACCAGTTCGGGAGGTAAGGCAGTTTTACCTGCCAACTTGCAGGGCATCTGGAATAAAGACATGTGGGCTGCCTGGGAATCGGACTACCACATGAATATAAATTTGCAAATGAACTATTGGCCTGCAGAGGTTTGCAATCTGTCGGAAACGGTTCGCCCGCTTTCCAATTACATCGAAAAGCTGGCAGGTAACGGACACGAGACGGCTAAAAAATACATCGGCTCTGAAGGATGGATGTCGCACACGGCAAGTAATGTTTTCGGGCGTACAACGCCTTCTGCTTCAACAAAAACTTACCAGGTGAATGTGGGATACAGTTTTCCATTGGCCGGTGCATGGATGACACAAACCCTGTGGCGTCATTACCAGTTTACTTTAGATAAAGCTTACCTGGCCGAAACGGTGTATCCGCTGTTGAAAGGTTCGTCGCGTTTTATTCTGGATTTTTTAAGCGAAGATGAAAATGGCATGTTGGTTACAGCTCCCTCGTATTCTCCCGAAAACAAATACATTCATCCGGAAACCCGAAAACCTTTGGCAAACACTGTAGCGGCAAGTATCGATATTCAAATTATCCGCGATGTACTAAACAGTTGTAAAGAAGCTGAAAGCATTTTGGGAAAACAGGAATTAACGAATGAAATTGACTCGGTGTTGAAACGTTTACCGGAAATAAAGATTGGTGCCAACGGAACTGTAATGGAATGGATTGAAGATTATGAAGAACAGGATCCCGGACATCGTCATATTTCACACATGTACGGACTTTACCCTTCAGCACAAATTAATCCTTCGAACCCTGAATTGTTTGCTGCTGCCCGTAAAACCCTGGAGCGTCGATTGGCTTCGGGTGGTGGACAAACCGGTTGGAGCCGGGCCTGGATGTTAAATTTTTATGCCCGCCTGCTTGATGGTGACGAATGTTATAAGCACATTAACACCTTGCTCAGGGAGCAAATGACCAATAATCTTTTCGATTTGCATCCTCCGCGTATTTTTCAAATCGATGGGAACCTGGGAGCAACTGCAGGTATTGCTGAAATGCTGCTGCAATCGCATGAACCGGGTACTATTCGTTTGCTGCCGGCTTTGCCCGAAAAATGGAAAACAGGCAGTGTAAAAGGCCTGAAAGCAAGAGGGAATTTTGAGGTGGCGATGGAATGGGAAAACAATCAGCTGATTTCAGCCAAAGTGCTGGCGTTAAACGGAGGAAAAGTGAAGCTGGTGTATCAATCAAAAGAAATAGAATTGAACCTGGAAAAGGGAGAAGAAGCTGAATATAAATTTTAACACAGGGATCCGGCTAATTAAGCTTTTCACAATCAGTCGGTTCTGAAAATACCACTTTCGATGTTAATAAAAAAAGGCAGCTAAAAAGCCATATTTAATTATCTTTGGTCAACTTCTAGAGTGAATATGGAGAATTTCATCGTATCGGCAAGAAAATACAGACCAGACTCATTTGAAACGGTGGTGGCACAGGCTTCCATTACCGGAACGCTAAAAAATGCCATTAAAAGCAAGCAGCTGGCACACGCCTATTTGTTTTGTGGTCCGCGTGGTGTGGGAAAAACTACCTGCGCACGTATTTTTGCCAAAACGATCAACTGTACCAATCTTACTCCGGATACCGAAGCTTGCAACGAATGCGAATCGTGCAAGGCTTTTAACACAAGTCGCTCGTTTAATATCCATGAACTGGATGCGGCCTCGAACAACTCGGTGGATGATATCCGAACGCTGACAGACCAGGTGCGGATACCCCCGCAAATGGGAAAATACAGTGTTTACATCATCGATGAGGTTCACATGTTGTCTTCGGCGGCGTTTAACGCTTTTCTGAAAACACTGGAAGAACCACCCAAGCATGCCATTTTTATTTTGGCTACCACCGAGAAGCATAAAATTATTCCAACGATTTTGTCGCGTTGCCAGATTTTCGACTTTAACCGTATTGGAGTGGCTGAAATAACCACTCACCTTGAATACGTGGCAAAAAGCGAAAGTGTGGAAGTGGAAAGTGCCGGTTTAAATATTATTGCGCAGAAAGCCGATGGCGCCATGCGTGATGCACTTTCTATTTTTGACCAGATCGTTAGTTTCTCCGGAAAGAGCATTACTTACCAGGATGTGATCTCCAACCTCAATGTGTTGGACTACGATTACTATTTCCGTTTGGTGGATGAGTTCCTGAAAAACAATGTAACGGAGGTGTTGATGATCTTCAACGACATTCTGAATCATGGTTTTGACGGGCATCATTTTATTACCGGATTAAGCAGCCACCTGCGCGATATTTTGGTGTGTAAAGACGCGGTTACGGTTCAGTTGCTGGAAGTGGGCGGAGACATCAAGGAAAAATACAAGGCGCAGGCAATGATTGCCAACAACGATTTTCTGCTGGAAGCTTTGCAGATTGCTAACGAGTGCGACATGAGCTACAAAGTGAGCCAGAACAAACGTCTTCTCATCGAGCTTGCCCTAATCAGGATAGCACAGCTAACCTTAAAAAAAAAATAGCTGACGGTCCGGATGATATTCTGGAACCTATTTTTACCGGTGTAGATACCAAAGAAGAAGCCCCGGTAACACCAACATCCAGGCCCGTCTCGAAACCTGCAGCGGCTCCGGTTGCTAAGGAAGCTGATGCTAATTCATCTCAGCCTGCTCCCCGGATTGTAAAACGAAGAAACGGAGGTTTGAGTACTCCATCTATCAAGCGGGCTTTAAAGGGCGAATTCGACGACGAAAAGCAAATTTCAGCCAAAGAACAGCACGAACTTTATTCGAAGGCCGGAGAGACCAATCCGTTTACCGAAGAACAGTTAAAGGAAAAGTGGGACGCCTTTTTGCCCCGGGTTGAAGACCGTCCGAGTATAAAGGCAACTTTATCGGTGCTGCCAAAAATTATGGATGATTTTTCGTTGCTGCTCGAAATCGATAACCGGATTCAGGACGAGATGCTCGCAGAAATTCGCCCCGAACTTGTTTCTTACCTGAGAAAAGAGCTTCGGAATTCCAATATCAATCTGAAAACTCTTGTTACGGAAATAAAACGCGAAAAGATCATTTATTCCGACATTGAAAAATACCAGGCCATGGCCGAAAGAAATCCGAACCTGGCACTTTTGAAGAGAACGCTGAACCTCGATTTCTAGGGAGCCAGTCGTTTGATGCTCCAGTTTTCAGCCTGCTTTTCGTATACAATGCGATCGTGTAGCCGGTTTGCGCGGCCTTGCCAGAATTCAAACTTTAAAGGATGCACCAAATAGCCTCCCCAGTGTTCGGGACGTTCCGGATCGGTGCCGTCCAAACGATTTTTCATTTCAGCAAATTTCTTTTCCAGGTAATCACGAGAAGGGACTTCGGCGCTTTGTGCCGAAACAGCTGCTGCAATCTGGCTGTCGAGTGGGCGCGAGTGAAAATACTGCTCTGAAGTTTCTTCTCCTGTTTTTTCGGCCATCCCGGTAATTCGGATCTGCCTTTCCAGTTCTGCCCAATAGAAATGAAGGCTGACTTTTGGGTTGTGTGCAATGGCTCTTCCTTTTTCACTGTGGTAATTGGTAAAAAAGGTAAATCCATCGTTCCCGAAATCTTTCAGCAATACAATTCTCGATTGGGGAAAACCATCTTCTCCAACCGTTGTGAGGGCCATGGAAGTGGCATCGGGCAAGTCCAGTTCAAGCGCTTCGTTCATCCATTGCGAAAAAAAGTGAATGGGATCGGATGCCGCCTCTTTCTTGGTGAGAGCGGCCTTTTTATAGTCTCTTCTTATCGAATCCAGTTTCATCTCGTATCGTTTTCAACCAAGAAACCCCTGGCGCCGGTTTTTGTTTAGAGTATGAACCAATATTTGCTGCTGCTTGTTTGATATACAGACAACTAAGTATTTAATTTAATGCGAAGAATTATGAAGAGATTAATGGTTTTTATAATGCTACTGGTGGGAGTTTCAAGCTATGCCGGAAACAAAATGGGCAAACTTTCGATAGGAGACAAGGCAGTTTTGACCGACGTTAAAATGATTGACGTTACCGGGAAAGAGGTTTCGTTGAACGACGTAAAAAAGGAAAACGGCTTGTTGGTTTTGTTTTC
>JBKDZK010000210.1:0-2072 GCA_047971205.1 Draconibacterium sp. | reverse complement strand
AACTGGAGCCAATGCCGGGCCTGAGAAAATTGCTCGATTTCCTTGAAAACAAGAAAGTGCCAATGGCGGTGGCTTCTTCCTCCAATCCGGAAACCGTAAAGATTATTATCGATAAGTCGGGACTGAGAAAGTATTTCAGACACACCATCAGCAGTGGAAGTGTTGGCAAAAGCAAACCAGCACCCGATGTATTTCTGCATGCGGCAAAATTGCTGGGTGTTGAGCCCGAAAACTGCCTGGTGATCGAGGATTCAAAAAACGGAATTAAAGCAGCCAAAAATGCCGGAATGTTTTGTGTGGCTTATGGCGGAGCAAGCTCCGAAAGCCAGGACCAGGGCGAAGCGGACATTGTGGTGGATGATTTTGAGAAACTGACAAGACTTTTATTTGCGGAAGATTGAATTCTGAAATGCTAAACGCGCTGTAGAACCAGGAATAATTGATGACAGATTGAGCAATTCTTCTGATCTTTTCAATCAGCAGGAAACACAAAATAATATTGATAAAGTATCAAGAAAATGGAGAAAAAATTACTGGAAAAGTTGGCTGACGGGAATCGGGTTTACGGAACCTGTATCACTTCTACGGCTCCGTTATGGATAAAAGCAGTACGCAGTGCCAGCCTCGATTTCGTATTTCTGGATACCGAACATGTACCGCTGGAAAGGATGGAGGTGGCAGCACTTTGTCAGCTTTATGGCGCAGCCGGAATAGCTCCTGTGGTGCGAATCCCCTCTCCCGATCCGGTTCGGGCCTGCCAGATGCTGGATGCCGGGGCCGAAGGAATTCTGGCACCTTACATTGAAAATGTGGAACAGGTTAAGGAAATGGTTGGCGCGATTAAATACCGGCCTCTGAAAGGGGAGCGACTGAAACAGCTGCTGAACAATTCTGAGCCAGTGGAACCTGAACTGAAGGATTATCTGGCCAATTATAACCGCGGGAATATTTGTATCCTCAATATCGAAAGTGTTCCGGCATTCGAAAAACTCGATGATTTACTGGATGTGGAGGGAGTGGATGCGGTGTTTATCGGTCCGCACGATTTATCGCTGAGCCTGGGCATTCCCGAGCAATACGATCACCCAAAATTTGAAGAAGTGGTGAAACTTATTGTTCATAAATGCCGGTCGAAAAACAAAGCCGTGGGCATTCATTTTTCGGATCATCCCGGGCGGCCAGTCATGTGGATAACCGAAGGCGTGAACATCATTATTTACAGTTCTGATATCATGCTCTTTACACAGAAACTTAGCGACGATTTCAATCTAATTCGCGAAAGGGCCGGAGACAAACCGGATGACGCATCCGAAGCCTTTGTGGTGTAAACGCCGAACATAGATAACTAACCCAATGACTGACTAAATGGAAAAACAAACGCTCGAAAACTTTGAATGGATAAACAAACCGGAAAAATTTGTGGTTGACCGCAACCGTGTGCTGATTGAAACCCGCCCGGAAACCGATTTGTGGCAGCGTACTTATTATGGCTTTCAGAATGCGAATGCACCGGCTTTTCTTACAAGTTTAGCAGGTGATTTCTCCTTTGAAGTGAAGGCCGAATTTGAAGAAACTGCTTTCCGGTACGACCAGTGCGGGGTGCTGCTTTTCATCGACAGCGAAAACTGGGTGAAGGTGTCGGTGGAATACGAGAATGAAACTTTTGCACGACTGGGATCAGTGGTCACCAACTTGGGGTTTTCCGACTGGGCAACCACCGATATTCCCGCAGGCATTTCTGAGATGTGGTACCGGGTGAGTCGGCGCGGGCAGGATTTTTACATCGAAAATTCGGTGGATGGAACCGGAGTCCGGCAAATGAGAATGCTGCATATGCACAAAGTATCCGCGGAAATAAAAGTGGGGGTTTATGCATGCAGCCCGCTGAAATCAAACTTTAATCTAATAATTCCCCTTGGCTATGCCATGGGGTTCCGCTTTTTCTCCCTCCTTGAGGGGAGATGTCAGCCTCTATGGCTGACAGAGGGGTGAAATAAAGAAAATTCGGTTTTCAGCGATTTAGCTGAAATGAAGTTGGCGTAATACTCCTTGGCTCTGCCACGGGGATAGTC
>JBKDZK010000209.1:0-3282 GCA_047971205.1 Draconibacterium sp. | reverse complement strand
ACCAACCGCGACGAGATAACGGTTGTCAGCAAAAAGCAAATTCCGCTGTTTGTCCCGGTTTCGCAGGAAGAATACATCAAAGCCCATATCTCATTCTGGGAAAAAGAAATTGCCAAAAACCGTAACCGTGCACATACCGGAGACAAGGGCATTGTTGAATTATACAGACAGCAGGATATTTGGCAAGATATTTTCGGGCTCATTGTAGAATAATGAAGACAGCATGAAAAAACACAGAAATAATCCAGAGATTGATTAACCGGTTGTATCTTTGAAACAGTAAAAAAAATGGTACGCTAAAGTGTTTATGGATTTTGCACCTCTCATAATCCAACCACAAGTCAGTCTTCAAAGTAAAACACCGTAGATGATCAGAGCACTATTGAAAATACGATTAAAACAAATTTACCGGGGGATTATCGGAATTGGATTAATTCGATTCATTTTCTTAGTCGGGTTAGTTGGATTTCTAGGATTTGCTCTATATGTGAAAAGCGCAGATAAGGCAACTTCTCAATACCTAAGCACAGGATTCCTATTATTGATAATGTTCGTTCATTTTAAACGAGAAGATATTCTTTTTCTAAGAAGTCATTTTTCAAACTATAAAACGCTCGTACTTGCGGAATATATTATCCTTTCTATTCCGCTTGTATGTTGCTTTTTGATACACAAGCAATGGATTGCCATCAGCGAACTACTCGGATTACTTATTATTGTCAATTTAGACTTAAAAGCAAGACATTCAAACTTGAATACAAAACTTCAGGAATTAATTCCCAGCGATGCCTTTGAATGGAAAGCAGGAGTGAGGAAACATTTTTTTGTAATTGTTCCAATTTGGATTATTGCCGCCCTAACCTCATTTTTTGTTGGAAGCATTCCCATGGCAATTTTTATTTTGGGGATTACTATTTTAAGTTTTTTTGAAAAATGTGAACCATATCAAATTCTATTATCCCTTGAATTAAATGGGACAAAATTCCTAATGTTAAAGGTAAAACGTCTTTTGCAATTATTCTCAATAATTGTGATCCCGTTACTCGTTTTGTTTATAATCTTTAATCCATATAATTGGTATATTCCGGTTGCCGAGTATTTTATTTTCTGTAGTCTCCTGGTTTATGCTATCATGACTAAATATGCGTTTTATGAACCAAATGTAAAATCGTCAGTGGCACAAATCTATGTAGCTATTGGTGCATTAGGAGGTATAATTCCAGTTTTTTTACCCGTCATGTGGCTTTTAACCATTTTGTTCTATTTAAAGTCAGTTAATAATTTAAATTTCTATTTAGATGATTACAATTAGTAACCTCACAATTTCATATAACAAGAACGAAAAAGTTATTGACAACTTGAATTTATCATTGGATGAGAATCTGATACATGGAATTGTTGGATTGAATGGTGCCGGAAAAACCACATTGCTAAATACCCTTTATGGACTAAAGAAACCAGTTGCAGGTTCAATTCAATTTCGCAAGAGCGAAATTGATAAAAAATCTATTGCTTATTTGGTGACTGAGAATTTCTTTTATTCAAATATCACAGGGAAAGAATATTTGAGTCTTTTTAAAAACGAGAAATTTGATATAGACCAGTGGAATAGACTTTTCAACTTGCCCTTGGATAAAATAATTGATGGATATTCAACAGGAATGAAAAAGAAACTTGCATTATTGGGGGTTCTAAAACAAGACAAAACATTAATAATTCTTGATGAACCTTTTAATGGCCTGGACATTGAATTCTGCCGAATTATTCGAATGGTTTTGTTGCGGTTAAAAGAAAGAAACAAGACCATAATTATTACTTCTCATATAATCGAAACACTGACTAATTTATGTGATTTTATACATTATCTGGAAGAAGGACAAATTAAGTATTTTAGAGATAAAAGTGGGTTCTCTGAATTTGAAAGAGAGGTGTTTGACAAAATTGAAAATGAGAATATTGAATTAATTAACGAACTAATGAAATGAACCTAATCGGGAAAAAAGGACTAGTAATTTTTCTTCTATTATTGACCGCGCAGTTCTGCCGGGGTCAAAACTTTAAAGGGACAATCGTAAACAGTTTGAATGAACCTATACCGTATGCAAATGTGGTGCTTTATGCTTTGCCCGATTCTTTATTTGTAACCGGAACCATAAGCAATGATGCCGGACAATTTTTTATAGAGCAGCCGGATGTAGCGAATGGATACCTGAAAGTAAGTTACATGGGATATGAACCTGCCATTGTACCGGCAGGTGAAGTTACCGGTACCATAGTATTAAAAGAAATTACAACCGAAATAGGGGAAGTGGTTGTAATGGTCAGAAAACCGGTTATCAGGCAGGAAGCCGGGCGCCTGGTTATCGGGATTAGCGGAACATCGCTCAGCCAGGCAGGCAACCTGATGGATGTGTTTGAAAGGACGCCGGGGCTACAGGTTAGCGAAAATACCATTGGTGTTTTTGGCAAGGGAACGCCTTTAATATTTATCGATGGCAGGGAAATCAGGAACAACGCCGAATTTACCAGTTTACAGTCGGACGAAATTGCCAGTATAGAAATCGACCGCAACCCTTCGGCAAGGTACAGCGCTTCCGGGAGGGCAGTCATCCGGGTTACCACTAAAAAAACCGCCCGCGACAGGCTAACCCTGCAACTTTACGAACGGTCATATTTTGCACGAAAATTCCGAAATATAAGTGGCCTACAACTGAACAGCAAATGGAACAATACACAGGTATCCCTAAACTACACTTATTCTTATCTTCAGGCAAGGAATTATGACGATGCCTACGAGATTAACACACAACCCACTTATACCATCAGAAATGAAAATTATTCGATAATGGACAATACAACCAAACAACATAACCTGTTTGTAAGCCTTAACCAGCAGATAGGGAAAAAACACACTTTGGGCGCCCAGTATTCGTACATCCCAGCCCGCCGCAACGATTTAACCGACGGAGACCAGACAATTACCAGTACCAATACAGTTAATACCAACAGGCATATCCTGAACAACGGAAACTTAAAAAGCGACTTTTCCATATACGGGATAAATTATGAGTTTAAGATTGACAGTGTAAACCGCCTTAATTTATTGGGAGACTATACCAAATCAGGGGCAAATACAAATGAAAATGTCCTGGAGGAAAACCTAACGTCTTCTACGGCACAAAGAAACGAAATCAGAAATACCGACAATTTTGACGTTTATAGCCTCCGGGCTGATTATGAAACCCGTTTAGGGAAAAATTTTCCGTTGCAAACCGGGCTTAA
>JBKDZK010000208.1:0-7966 GCA_047971205.1 Draconibacterium sp. | reverse complement strand
GTTATAAGTTATCATTCCCCTTTCGGTTCTTTTAAAAAATAATGATTCTTTAACCAGTTATTGTACATTGGATCCAGAAATTCGATTCTTTCACCTTGTATTTCAATTACTTCTTTGTTTTCGAGCTCTTGTTTTATACGACTCACATTTGCAGAAGTACCCAGTTTATATTTTCGGATAACATCTTTCGAACTGAGCCGGGTTTCACCCTTAATTAGTGCATTCAGAAAATTTACTTGTGTATTGCTTAGTGAATCAATGTTGGTTTGGTACAAAAAGCCAAGTTGCAGCAAAAGGTTTTCAAAAGCAGTTGTAACATTATCTGCCGAACATTCCTTGATGGTTTCGTTCCAAACAAGATGTGCCAGTTGTTGTACATAAAAAGAGTGATTCTCAGACAAGGAGCAAATTAAGTGGGCATTCTCTTCCGGGATTGTTTTTCCGGTTACTGAGAATCGTTTTTGGATAAAGGGAACCCAGTGCTCTTCGCCTATTTTTGATAGGAACATGATATCGCCAAACTTATAAAAAGGCATTGATTGAGAATTGAATACATCAAGCAACATGTGGCGTTTGCTGCCATACAGGCAATAACTAACATTGGTATGATATTGCCAGTGCGACCGGAGTTTTTTCTGAAACTCCAGAGGCTCGTCAAAACTGGAAATATTTTGGAATTCATCGATACAGACCACCAGTTTGAAGTTTTTTGATTTTGCGACGTTTTCAGCCAGTTCGATTATTTCGTCAGGTTGCTTTTTCACTTCTTCCCAATCGGCCGAAAGCGAAAACTCATTGGTCATATCGGGACTAAACGAAATTTTAGGAAGCAGACTTGTCAGAAATTTTTTAGATGTTTCAAGAATTTCTTCAAAACGGGATGACGATGCCTGCAAAACATTTTGAGAAAGAAGTTGGTAGAACTGCTCTTCTGTTCGTATGTTATACATATCAATAAAACAGAACCTGACATCGGGATGGGATTGCCGGGTTATTTCCGCTGCTCTTTTTACCAGCGAGGATTTTCCCCAACGCCGGGGAGATATTACCACCGTATTGACCAGTGAATTAAAATTTGTCACCAGTTTTTTGATGTCTTGCGTGCGATTGGTAAAATAATCTGCAGTAGCTACTTTCCCGAAAATGAACGGTGATTCCATTTTTTCTTTTAAAATTAGCTAACAAAATTGTAACTAACAAAATTGTAACTAACCGATCAGTTAGCTGGTGGTTTCAAAAATACCTTCCTGTTTTTTGCTGATAGTTTTGGTATTCTTCCCCGTAGTTTTGAAGCAGAAAACGCTCTTCTTTCAAAATGGAAAAATGAATACCAACCATTGCGGCCAATGCGAAAGCAATCATAAAAACATTGGGAAAAACCAGTGCAACCCCACAAAAATAAAGATCGAGGGAAAGAAAAAAGGGGTTGCGTGAAACGGAGAATATACCAGTGGTGATGAGTTTTCCGCGGTTCGTGGCATCGAGGCCCAAGCGCAGCGATGTTTTAAAATGAAGAAGCGTTACGCCGCATAAAACCAATGCAAGGGAGATCAACATTGCACCGGCTGTTCTTATAACGGCACCGTTGATAAGAATCCGGGTAAGGGATTCAGGGCGAATGGAAAACGTAAAAACAGGCTGGCATAGTTCGAAAAACCAAAGCAGAAACACGAATGTAAAAATGAAAGAACGTAAGATTTGCAAAGGCTTTTTGGGATTGGCAGCAGCCATCACGCGGATTCGTTTTTGTGTGAGGATGCAGACCCTTGTTGCTACAAAAGTCATCATCAGCAGAAATCCTGTCAGCGGGAAATAATTTAAAAACTCCATCCTGTTTATTTGAAAATAAAAGTAGTTGAATCCGAGGTTTTTGCAACAAAAAATCCCCGGCAAAACTACCGGGGATCTATATCTTTCATGGCTTGAGTTCTCTTCTAGATGTTGGGGAACGAGATACCGATCATCATCGGGTTAAGTTCGGGTCCTTTGCCGTCTTTAAACAGCGGTGTTAATCCGTAATTTACAAATACACAGAAATCGCCAAATCCAATTCTTCCGGTGAGGTCTACCTTGAACTGCGAAAGGTTAAAGTTGCCTCTTGATTTTTCTTTGTTGCCGTCGTATTTATACTTGGTGTGCGAGCCAATGTGCAGGCCGCCAATTACACCACCGGCCAGGTAAAGGTGCGAGCCTCCCATCCGAAGCGGCGTTTTCCCCTCCAGAATGATCGGTGCGGTTAAATACGTCATCGTTAGTTTCGATTTGTCGAATTTGTCGAGATCTTCCAGCGATACCGGGATGATCATTCCGTTGTTTGGGTCTTTTTCGATGGTGATCTGGCGGTCGAAGCGGTAATCCGAAAAGCTGAATCCCAGGCCCGTAACCAGGGCAAAGTTGTTGCGTTGGTTTCTGAAAGCCCACTCTGCAAAGTTGATGTTCCAGGTCAACGATTTTCCGGGAATAAGATCAAAATATTCGCCAAAGGCTTCGTATTGGGTTCCCGAATAAATTGAATAATCGGTGCTGCTAAACAGGTTCATTCCTACTTCAATGCCGGCCCAATGCGGGTTAAAATGACCGTTCCAGTTTTTGCTCCGGGGCTCCTTGCTTACATTTACGTAGGTTCTGTGCCCGTTTTCCACAACGTCGAAAGTACGCCGTCCGATCCTGATACGCGTGGTATCACCCCAGTCGTCGGTAATTACTTCAACGCC
The DNA here is from genome assembly GCA_047971205.1 of Draconibacterium sp. Classification (GTDB taxonomy): domain Bacteria; phylum Bacteroidota; class Bacteroidia; order Bacteroidales; family Prolixibacteraceae; genus Draconibacterium. The sequence goes on along the minus strand of JBKDZK010000208.1, from coordinate 5,252 downwards.
TTTGTTTTCTCCCACTTTCACTTTGGTTCCATTGCCGTCTTCAACAACGGTTACCACATTTTTTTTCAAAACTTTTATCTGAGTGGTATCTTCTTGTGCAAAAAGGTTGCTTACTAAAACACTGCACAGGAGTATGGTCATAAACGATTTCATCTGTTTCTATTTTTTGTTTCTGATGCTGTGACGGACTGCTGTTTTAAAAAGTTACAAGGCATTGTAAAATCAACGAAAAAGAGAGCGGATTATTGACCGTCGGCTTTTTCGCGGGTGTTGGTCGGAATGGTAAAAGCCAGTAAACGAGAGTCGTAGTTGATCTCGGTTATTTCACCTTCAGCATCGGGTTTGTAGCTAAGATTTTCTTTGGTAAAACCCGAAACCAGTTTTAATCCGGCTTTTTTGATCTTACTTATGGAAAGATCGTTGAGCCCGGTTTTTTCGAGCACGACTTCTGCCAACAGCTTTTCTTCGATGTTGGAATGCGAAGTTTCCAGAACGGTAATGAACATGATCTCCAAAGATTCGTTTGGATGCGGAACATCAAGCGATGCCGTAAGTGTTTTTATTTCCTGCGGCATTTCCATGCGGGCCCTTACAATTAACGGTTGTTCTGGCTGGGTATTTTTTTGAATGATCTCGGGAGTGTTGACGCTCTTCTTTGGTATAGCTTTTTTCTGAACAGGTTTTTCCGGCACGTCTGCAAGGTTTTGTTTTTCAGCCGCAGGTTCTTGAGTAAAAACAGTTTCGGGTTGAGCAGAAGGCTGCGGTTCTTTGCTTTCTTCCACCTGGGCTAGCTGATTGGCCGGAACGTTTGTTTTCCCGTTTCTTGTTACCAGGCTAAAAACGACCAGGCCCACTATTAAAATAGCTGCCACACGGGTGCTCCAAAGCAAAAGGGTTTTTCCGGCGGCTCGTTTGTAAAGCTTGTTCTTTTTTTCGAACCGGATGCTTTCGTCGGCTTTGAGTTGTGTCTTATCAAACAGGTCAATGTCTTCCTGTTTATCAGGATGGGATAAAACATAAGCTTCAAAATCGTGCATTTCCTGCACAGAAAGATCGCCTTCGAGCCTGGCAACTGCTGCCTGGTTGAACGCGTTTTCGAGATCGTATTTTTCGTGGTAAAGCGTTTTCTTTTTATTGAAAGTAAGTGATTCGGGCACAGCTGTTACGGCACTGAAAAGTTCGAGTTCCTCTTTCAGATCGGGATTCTGTTGCAGAAAGTCGATAAAGACATCCACCAGCTGTTCATCCAGGTTACCTTCCAGGTAATCGATGAAATATGCTTCGTAATTTTGCCTTGTGATCTTCATGTTCAACTTCTTTTCCTTTTCTTTATCAGGCAACCGCCTCAATACTTCCGATGTATTTTTTCAAAAATACCCTGGCGCGGTAAATATACACTTTTACCTGTGCTTCGCTTAAGTGGGTAAGTTCGCCAATTTCCTTGTAGTTGTATCCTTCATAATCGCGAAGTAACACAACCATTCGCTGTACTTCAGGCAGTTTGTCCACTGCCTCGCGTAAAACTTCTGCCAGGTCGGTGTAATTGTTTTCCTGCCCCCGTTCGGGCATTGTAATATCGTCGGCATACACCGAATGTTTCTCTTTTCGTATCCGGTCGATCATGGTGTGGTAGGCCGTGGTAAATAAGTAAGCCTTTACTTTTTCGGCATTAACATTTTCCACGTTTTTCCACAGCTTTTCATAGCTGTCCTGCACAATGTCCTCTGCCTTGTGCGTGTCCCTAATGCTTTTAAGGACGAACCGGTACAAACGGTCCGAATATTCATCAACAGCCAGGTTATATTCGTTTACGGTCATTCGTTTTTAAACACTGTTCACTGCATATGACGGACGAGTGAACAGGAAGTTACAGCAAAAGTTTTTTATTTCTCTAGAAATTCTATCTTTATTGATAAATCAGAAAATGATATTTAAGAATGAAGTGATCGTTATGATTTAGTCAATCCGGTTTGAAACTTTGATCTGTTTGTTAACGGATTTAGGTAAAAGGTATTCGTTACTAAGGATTTGATTCAATGATTATCGATTTGTTAATCAATAAAACTAAACACATGAAACACCTATTTTTAATTTGTTCAATTTTGTTGCTTTGTAACTTTTTGGGCTTTTCACAATCATTTGTGTGGAAAATAAAAGGCAAGGGAACCGAATTTTATGTCGGAGGCAGCATTCACATTTTAAGAGATCAGGATTATCCATTGCCAAAAGAATTTTATGAGGCTTATGATCAGTCAGATGTCCTGACTACAGAGTTGGACATGAACGAAATGAAAAATCCTTCGAACTCAATAAAGATGCAGCAGGCGCTTATCTTTCAGGATGACAGAACATTGAGTGGAGTTTTAAGTAGAGATGTCTATAATAAACTTGATTCGGTAAGCAATGCAATGGGTGTAAATTTGAAACTCATGGAAAAATTAAAACCTTCGATGGTTGTTATATCTCTTTCCTTTCAATCGTTGCAAAAGCTTGGTGTAACTGCGGAGGGGGTGGATACCCACTTTACCGAGAAAGCCGTGAATGATAAAAAATCACGTTTGTTTTTGGAAAGTTTTGATGAACAACTAGGATTTATTAAAGACATGGGAGAAGGGAATGAAGATGAGTTTGTTTTGTATTCAATTGAGGATATTGAAAAAAATGAAGAGGTGTTTACCGATTTACTTGAGAACTGGAAAAAAGGACAGCAAGAGTTATTGAATGACCAGTTGCTGGAATTTAAGTCAAACTATCCGGATGTTTACAATACTCTGGTTTTAAAAAGAAATAACAATTGGATGATGCTTCTGGAGAAATATATGGATACTGCTGAAATTGAGTTTGTTGTGGTTGGGGCTATGCATTTGGTTGGTAAAGATGGACTTTTAGCTCAACTAAAGAAAAAAGGTTATGAAGTGAGCCAATTATGACACAAGTAATTGAGTAATGATACGCAAAGACCGCAGATAAAAATGATTGATAATCAAAATCTGCGGTCTTTGTGCTTCCTATCGAATCGGGCTCTGTTTATACAAGTTAGACAGCCCCATTTTTTATGCTCTAGACTCTATTTAATCCAGAACAGTCACCCAGCCATGGTTATCCGGTTCATCGCCATACTGAATAGCACGTAACTTATTGTACAGTTTTTCGCTGATGGGACCTGGTTTTCCGTCTTTCGAGAAAACGTACGATTCTTTTGTATCGTAGTCGTCAATCCGCTGAATCGGGCTGATAACAGCTGCCGTTCCGCAGGCACCGGCTTCTTCAAACGTAGCTAATTCTTCCACCGGAACGTGGCGGCATTCTACTTTCATTCCCATTTCTTCAGCCAAGGTCATCAAACTTTTGTTAGTGATCGAAGGTAAAATTGATTCAGACTTGGGTGTAATGTAGGTGTTGTTTTTTACCCCAAAGAAGTTGGCGGCACCACATTCATCAATGTATTTTTTCTCTTTTGCATCGAGATAGAAAATATTGGAATAGCCCAACTCGTGTGCTTTTTGTCCGGCAATAAGACTGGCTGCATAGTTTCCGCCCACTTTAAATTTTCCCATTCCAAGCGGAGCAGAGCGGTCGAATTCGCGCATAATCACAAAAGGAGTGGTTTGGAAACCGCCTTTAAAATACGGACCAACCGGAGTTACAAACAGGATGAACATGTACTCGCGGGCGGGTTTTACACCAATTTCGGCTCCTGTGCCAAACAGCACCGGGCGAATGTACAACGAAGCTCCCGACTCGTAAGGAGGAACAAACCTTTCATTGAGTTTTACCGCTTTGGCTACGGCTTCCATAAATTTTTCCTGCGGAAAGCGGGCCATCATCGTCCCGTTGGCCGAATCCTGCATACGTTTGGCATTTTCATCCATTCTGAAAACACGGATTTTGCCGTCTTTTCCCCTGAACGCTTTCAGGCCTTCAAAGGCTTCCTGCCCGTAATGAATGGCAGAGGCAGCCATGTGCATTGTAAAATATTCACTGTCGCTAACTTCCAGATCACCCCAGGCGCCATCTTTGTAGGTGCATCTTATGTTGTAATCTGTTTTTCGGTAGCCGAAACCAAGATTATTCCAATCGATATTTTCCATTTTATTATTTTAAGTCTTGTTAATTCGGAATGAATGCAACTTTTGTTGCATAGCCAAAGTAAGGAAATTTTCCGGGATTAAAACACGATAATAGTCACCGAAGTCTACTCACAGCAAATGTTTTAAAGCTGCTTAATATTGGCGGTTTTTTAGAGATTGGAACCAGGTAGTTTCCGGAACTTGCAAATTCATCTCATTGGATGGAATAAAGTTCTGAATTGATCAAAATCTAAGTTTTTCATTGTTTTGATGGCGGTCTTTGTCCCTTGTTGTTTTTTTCCCGATGTTTTTGATAAATGCCTCACTTAAATCAACACCGGTTTGGTTGGCCAGGCAAATCAGCACCCACAGTACATCTGCCATTTCGTCGGCCAGGTTGTACGCTTCATCCGACTTTTTAAACGACTGATCGCCATATTTACGGGCCATAATACGCGCCAGTTCGCCTACTTCTTCGGTAAGGATAGCCATGTTGGTCAGCTCGCTAAAATAGCGCACACCAATGGTTTTGATCCATTCATCTACTTGTTGCTGGGCTTCTTTTATAGTAATGTTGCTTGTCATTTCTTTTGCTTTTAAATCAGAAATTTGGTGAAATTCTCAGGTGTAATTATGGTTAATTCAGCATTTGGATAGGCATCAGTAAAAGTTGTTGGAGCCTTAAATTTGGTTTTCGGATTCCATTTTATTTCAAAAGCCTTCAAAAAACCATCGCTTTCTTCCAGGTAATCTATTTCCTGTTTTTGATGGGTTCGCCAAAAGTAATTTTTGCAATACCGAAAATTATAATGATTGAATTTCATTTTTTCTGAAATGAAGAAATTTTCCCATAAAGCTCCGATATCATTTCTGAGATCAACGGGTTTAAAATCTTCAATTAAGGCATTTCTGATGCCGGTATCGTAGAAGAATATCTTAATTTTTGATGATAGTTCGTTTCTCAAATTTCTGCTGAAGGATGGGAGCCTGAATATTACATAAGCTTTTTCCAATAAGTCGATATAATGAATGATTGTCTTTCTATCGATTTGCAACAAGTTCGATAATTCACAGTAATTCGGTGAGAACAAATTTTAGGATTTGAGTTTTGATGATTTATGCAAAAGGGCATAGCTATTCCATTCCACGGTTTTTGCGGTCACTTGAATTCGCGAAAGATTA
>JBKDZK010000207.1:0-13131 GCA_047971205.1 Draconibacterium sp. | reverse complement strand
TTTTGCGTTTTGAATGGAAGAAATTTATTTGATCGTTTGAGCCGCTTGGATTGTTGAGGAATAAAAGGCAATATCCTTTTAGTATGTTCTTAAAAAACGTAACTTTTTTTACCTTGTAGTCAGAGAAAGATTGCAAACTGTAATAAATTTTTATGGGAAAACAGCTTCGCTATCTATTTTTTATCCTACTTCTTGCCCTGACTTCTTGCGGATTATTTGGCGATAGAAAGGCAGGGAAGGAAAGAGAATTAAAGTTAAAACACGATTTACCTCAAATCCTTGATGACGGTGTGCTGAAAGTGATCACTTCTTACAGCGGTACCAGTTATTTTCTTTACAAAGGACAGCCAATGGGGTATGAGTACGACCTTCTGAAACGCTTTGCCCGGCATCTTGGAGTTGAGTTAAATATCATTGTTTCGAACAATCTGGATACCATGTTTTATCAGTTGGGAGAGGGAAATGTGGATTTGATCGCTCATGGTCTTACGATAACCAATGAGCGAAAGAAAAAAGTGACTTTCTCCGATTATCTTTATCTCACCCACCAGATATTGGTGCAGCGAAAACCCGAAAACTACCGCAAAATGAAGTGGAGCGAAGTGCAGGCTTCGCTTGTTCACGATGCCATTGAGTTAATTGGCGATACCGTGTCGGTGAGCGCGAATACCTCTTATTTTTCGAGGCTGGCAAACCTGAGTGAAGAAATTGGCGGGGAGATTCATATCGATACCTTGCCGGGCGATTTATCTACCGATAAGATTATTGAAATGGTGGCCAACGGCGAAATAAAATACACTGTGGCTGATAACAACATTGCAAGCATCAATGCTTCGTACTATCCTGAGCTGGATGTTCGGGTCCCGATCAGTTTTTCGCAACGGATGGCCTGGGCTTTGCGCCCTCAAAGCAAAGAGCTGGAAAAGGCATTGAACGAGTGGATCAATGAGATGAAGGACGGAGTGGAGTATTATGTGATTTACAACAAATATTTCAAAAACGAGCGTGATTTCAGAAGGCGCGAAAACAGCGACTTTTACAGTTTAAACAACAACCGGATGAGTGCCTATGACGAATTGATACAGGCCGGCGCCGATACGCTTGGCTGGGACTGGCGCTTAATGGCGGCCATGGTTTTTCAGGAGTCGAAGTTTAACCCGGGGCTGGAGTCGTGGGCCGGAGCCCAGGGGCTGATGCAACTAATGCCCGGAACCGCGGAGCGCTTTGGGGTGAAGGATCGGACTGACCCGGTTCAAAGCATGGATGCTGCCACTAAAATCCTGGAACTTCTCTGGGATCGTTTTGAAGATATTCCGGATTCCGTGCAACGCATAAAGTTTACCATGGCAGCTTATAACTGCGGGTATGGCCATGTGGAAGATGCACGAAACCTTGCAAAACTGGACAAACTGGATCCGAATACCTGGGATAAAAATGTGGAAGAATCGATTTTAAAATTGAGCTATCCCGAGAACTACAATAAATCGGTGGTGAAATACGGTTATGTTCGTGGCGTGGAACCTTATACTTATGTGAAAGAAGTGTTTGCCCGCTATGAAAATTACGCGCTGTTTTTGGAGTAGTATAACTTATGATTTCTGAGAAAAGGAAATAAAAAAAAGCGGAGAGTTAATCTCCGCTTTTTTGCTATTCAGGTATCTGTTGTTCGTTTACAACTTGTTGATGGGGAAGATTGCCGGTCCATTTCCGGATGGTGTAATTGATGCGAATGGTGATCATGTACATTACCGGAGAAATAACCAAAGTTAGGACGGTGGCAAAAGTCAACCCGAAAATAACGGTCCACGACATGGGACCCCAGAAGGCAACGCTTTCGCCCCCGATTGAAATTTGCGGATCGAAATGCGTGTACAGCGAAAAGAAGTCGAAGTTGAGCCCAATCGCCAAAGGCAACAGCCCAAGCACAGTTGTAATAGCGGTTAGCAATACGGGCCTCAAACGGGTACGGCCAGCTTCAACCAGCGCCTCGCGTTGTACATCCTTGGGTAAGAATGCATCTTCGGGCAAGCCAAGTTCTTCTCTTTTTCGTTTCCGGGTTAGGTCGATATAGTCGATCAGTACAATACCGTTGTTTACCACAATCCCCGCCAGCGAAATGATTCCGATTCCGGTCATGATCACCACAAATTCCATCTGGAAAATACCCAGTCCGAGGAAAACCCCGATGGTGCTGAAAATTACAGTGGCAATGATGATCGCGGGCCGGATAAAGGAGTTAAACTGTGTTACCATGATGATCATGATCAGCGCAATGGCAATCAGCAGCGCAAAGAATAAAAACTCCATACTTTCAGCCTGTTCCTGCTGTTCGCCGGTAAATGCGTAGGTATATCCTTCGGGCATTTGATAGTCTTCCAGAATCTGGGCGATACGCGCATTGATCTCGTTGGGATTGTACCCTTCAACTACTTCGGAAGAGATGGTGATCTCGCGTTTAAAATCAATCCGGCTGATTTTGTCGTAGCTAGTGGCATATTTAAAGCTGGCCACCGAAGAGATGGGGATACTGTGTTCTTCTACCTTAATTTTCTGGTTCATTAAAGTGGAAACGTCGTTGCGGTATTCTTCGGCTAAGCGAACAAATATGTCGTACTCATCTTCACCGTCTTTAAACTTGCTGGCCTCATAACCGTAAAGGGCGTTTCTGAATGCCAGTGCAATTTCCTGCGTGGAAAGTTCGTACAAACGGGCTTTCTCGCGGTCCACTTCAATCAGCATTTCAGGCTGGTTTACGTTGATGTTGAGCTTTAGCTCGTCGATCCCCGGAATGTTATCTGCCTCGATCAGTCGAATAAAGTCGTCTGTGATTTTTATCAGCTGGTTGAATTCGTCTCCTACAATATCAATGTTAACAGGAGCTCCGGTTGGCGGACCTTCATCGTTCTTTTCAACATAAATTTTTGCCCCTACAAAACCATCGAGATTTTTGCTTATGTCCTGCATGATTTTGCTGGTGTTGATACCTTCCCGGTTTTTGTATTCAGTAAACGACACCAGTGTGAGTGATTTGTTGGGACTTGATTCGCTTTCAAACATACCGCCTTTGCCCACTCCCACGTTGGTGGTAACCGATTTTACAATGTGTTTGAACGGATCTATTGTTTTTTTTATGATGGTTTCAACCTGCCGGGATACTTCGTCGGTTTTTTCAATGGATGTTCCGAGCGGAAGTTCCATGGTGACATAAATGGTTGCGGGATCGGTATTCGGGAAGAAGACCGTTTTGGGGCTTCCTCCAAAATAAAACTGCATCGAAAAAATCAATAGCAAAACGGTTCCTCCAAAGTAAACATATGGCCAGGGGCCGGTTAGCGCATGGCGTAAGCGGCGGGTGTAAACCCCCTCGAGCCATACCAGAAACCGGGTTTGGAACCAGCGGGCCAATGGGCGCAGTGCAACAATGTTAAGAACCATTAATAAAGCAACAGTAAGCAGTAAATTACCGAGAAGATACACTTTCAGCACATAGAAAATAGCCGACACCGCTGCAAAGATGGCCGCATTCTTCAATATCTTCTTTTTGTTGGCCTTTTTCATAATATCGTCAATCTTCATGTAGCTGGCAATAAACGGCGGGTTAAGAATCAACGCCACAAAAAGAGACGATGCCAGCACCACAATAAGTGTACGCGGGAGGATGGACATAAATTCGCCAATCATTCCTTCCCAGGCAAGCAGGGGGAAGAACGCAGCCAGCGTAGTTAATGTGGAAGAAATAATAGGGAAGGCAATTTCGCTCACACCCCGCTTGGTGGCACTCATCAGCGAGTAGCCCTGACTGTAAAGCCGGTACACGTTCTCCACTACCACAATGGCATTGTCAACCAACATCCCCAAAGCCAGAATAAGGGCATACAACACCATCGAATTCAAGGTGACTCCCGATTGCTCAAGGATTACAAACGAAAGAAACATCGACAGCGGGATGGCGAGCCCTGCAAAAAGTGCATTTCTGAAACCTAAAAACAGGAAGAGCACAAAAGTAACGAGGATCATCCCCAGGATAATGCTGTTTTCGAGGTTGGAGATGGTGTCCTCGATGTAGGTTGTCATGTCGTCGGTGACAATCACATCCAGGTTTTTGGGTATTCTGCCGCTTTCTTTCAGAGTCTCAATTCCCTTGAAAATGTTTTCAGATGCCGACAGAATATTTTCGCCCGACTTTTTGGTAATCGAAAGCGTTACTACCGGTTTGTTGTCCAGACGGGCAATGGTGCTTTGTTCCTTGTATCCGTCGGTTACGGTTGCTATGTCGCGAATGTAAACAGGTTTTCCATCGTTTACTTTTATGATGGTGTTCCTGATCTGGTTCATATCCGTGTAGTTGGCTTCCGTACGGATGGTGCGCCTGATTTTATCGGCCGTAAACTGACCGGCGCCCATGGTAACGTTTTCCAGCTGAATGGCCAGCGACACATCTTCGAAAGTAAGCCCGGTGGCATCGAGTTTATAAGGGTCGATGTCGATCTGAATTTCCCTTTCTTCCACACCCCGGATGTTGGCTTCCGAAATCTCGCGGTAACTTTCAAACTCGTCCTGAAGAAGCTCGGCGTATTTTTTTAGCTCGCGCATGCTGAATTCACCCGAGATGTTTACGTTCATAATCGGGAACTCCGAAAGGTCGAAGTCGGTTACATACGGATCGCTCGGAAGATCGTCGGGCAGTTCGGATTTTGCTTTGTCAACACGGTCTTTGGTATCCTGCAATGCCTGTTTAATGGTAACATTGGTGTTGAATTCCACCATAATGGTGCTGACATCCTGAAAAGAGGCCGACGACACTTTTTTCACTCCTTTCAAGCCTTTGAGCTCTTTCTCAATGGGGCGGGTACAAAGGTTTTCAATGTCAACGGGTGAGTTTCCCGGGTACAAAGTCTGTATAAAAATGTACGGAACCACAATCTCGGGCATCGCTTCGCGCGGCATCTGCTGGTACGAGAACATACCAAAGAACACCAACAGAAAAGTGAAGATGTAGATGGTGGTTTTATTTTTTAACGCGAGGTAAGTTGGTCTGAACTTCCGCGTTATTTCGTCTTTTAATGCATGTTTTTCTTTCTCCATTTCATCAGAGTTTTTGGAGTAATTAGTTGATGGCGACTGTTGTGCCGTCCACGATCTGGTTGTAGCCTTCCGAAACCACCTGCATCCCGGCGCTTAATCCGCTTACTACTTCGGTGAGGTTGTTGTCGGTTACACCGGGTTCAACATAAACTTTTTTAGCGACTGTCTTTCCTTCTTTTGAATCAACAATGTAGGTGTAGTGGCCCGTAAAATCTTCTTTAATAAACAGGGTGGGCACTACAATGGCATTATCATTCAGGTAATCGCGGAATTTCAGAACTGCCACCAGGTTGGGCTTTATCTGTTTCCGGGGGTTGTTGATGTTGATACGCACCCGGAAAGTGCGGCTCGTCGGATCAATCGTATTCCCTATCTGGTCGATGGTTGCAAACATGTTGGAACTCAGGGCCGGGAAGTTGATTTTAACCGAGTCTCCCTTGTGGATTTTGGTGATGTACGATTCAGAGATGTCTCCGTAAATTTTCAGGTGCGTAACATCCACCACTTTGGCAAACGGGGTCTGTGGACTTCCAATGTTGCCTTTCTTTTGGTAAACAATGTCCACCACACCGTCAGAAGGAGCTTTTATTTCTGCCAGTTCAATCTGTGTTTTCAGGCCGCGGATACGGGTTTCGAGGCTTTCCTTGTTGTTCTTGGCCTGTAAAAACTGCATTTCGGAGCCGATGTTTTGGTCCCAAAGGTTTTTCTGGCGCTCGTAATTGGTGGTGGCCAAATCAAGCTGCACCTGCAATTCTTCAATCGAACGCTCCAGGATGTCGGTGTTAAGACGGGCCATAATCTGGCCTTTCGAAACCTGCTGTCCTTCTTTCACCAACACTTCTTTAATAACTCCGGAGGTTTCGGGACTCACATCCACGTCGTGCTCGGCTTCCACCTGCCCCGTTACTTCGATGAAGTGCTGAAACCTTTTGTTGGTCAGTGTTTCAGCCTTTATTTTTATGGTTTCCTCTGTCTGGTTGTCAGAGAGTTCTTTTTCCAGTTGATCAATTTGCTGCTCAAGTGTGTGTACCTGTTGTTTCAGTTCCTGAAGCTTGGTTCTTTTGGTATTGTCGTCTTCTACAGAAGAGCTTCCGCAAGCAGAAACGAACAATGCAGTAGTCAGGATGAATAGAATCTTTTTCATGTGATTGTAATTGTTTATTTTCCGGGGCAGCGGATGGAATTACCTTCGCTTTGTTTGAATTTCCTTCTTATGCCCATTTCAAGGTGTTTCTGTTTTTTATATTTTGTTTATAGTGCGCCTGCCGCTTTTTTAAGTTTTAAATCGGCCTGTAACAATTGAAGAGTGGATGTTACCAGCGCCTGAAACGCGTTAATGTACTGTGTTTCCTGTTGCGAAAGTTCCGCACTGCTGATCATACCATTGTTGAACTTAATGTGGGTCTTGTCCAGAATGCTTTGAGCCAGGTCCCGGTTTTCCCGGTCGTTCAGGAAGCGTTCGCGGGCAGTCTGCAAATCTGCTGAGGCCGTCAGGTAGTCTTTCTGAAGGGTGACTTCTGCCAACTTCTGATCGGTAGCGGCCTTGTCTTTTTCGAGTTGAGCCTGTTGTACTTTTGAGCGTTTTTGCCCCGAGTTAAAGAGCTGGATTTTTGCCTGTAAACCAACCAGTGACGACGGAAGCCAGTCTTTATTGAAGATATTGGCATTGTCGCTGAAGGTGCTTTTAGTGTAGTTGTAAAAACCGCTGAGGCTGGGCAAATAAGCTGCTTTTTCAAGTTTCAGCAGTTTATCCGATATCTGAAAGTTGGCCATTGCCAGTCGATAGTCGATGTGTCTGTTCAGATCAAGCGGAACCGGGGCTTGTTCGTTTGTCAGAGGCAGTACAAACCGATCAAGCTGATCTGATAAGTCGATGTTCGTATTCAGGTCGTAGCCCATGGCATATTTCAGTACAATTTTGGAAACCGATAATTCACGTTCTGAACGGAGTACTTCGTTTTCTGCATTTCGCATTAAAATTTTTAGCTGATCAACGTCCTGTGACTCGCGAAATCCGTTGTCGAAATATACCTTGGTCTCTTCGTAAAGTCGTTGGGTATTCTCCAGGTTGTCAAGCATAACCTGTTTGTAACGTTCACTGATCAGTACCATGTAATAAGCCTGCGAAACTGCATCGCGGATGTCAATTTCTGCTTTTTCGTGGGCTTGTCTTGCCAGGCTCAGGTAAAGTTGGGCCGAGCTAACACCTACGATCCAGGATCCGTCGAAAATTTGTTGCGAAATACTGACTCCGTAATTGGAACTATATTTCGGAGCAAAGGATATCGGATAAGTGGCGTCAGTAGGTGTATTTTCAGGTATTCCGAGAGCGGGCCAAAATTCCTGAGGGATTATTGATACAGGGAAAGGGGTTTTTGCTGCTTTAATATTAGCATTGTAATCCATCGTTCCCGACACCTGTGGCAGTCCGGTCGATATGGTTTCCCATACTTTTTTTTGAGCAATGCTTATGTCCTGGTTGGTATTGTGCAGCACATACGAGTGCTCCATGGCAAAGCCAATTGCCTGGTCGAGCGTAAACGATTGTGGCTGCTCCTGTGCTCTTGCAAAAACGGATAGCAGCAGGATGAGGCCCAGTAACAAGGGGAATTTTCTAGTTGCTTGTTTCATCTCATTATAATTGTTTATTTTCAAAGGTATTCGATGTAACTCGCCTGTAATGTTAGTTTTAAGTGTTGGCGTTTTACGAGCTCGTTTCATTCTGAATATTGTTTGTTAGTTGTTTGTAGTAGTGCAACCCTTCGGGGGTGCAAATGGCATGCATATGATAATCTAAAATATGATCATAAAGGGCGGTTAGCTAAAAAGCAGTGTGAAACTAAATCATTCTTTGGAGTTTCCGGTAAAATTATCGGTGAACGGCGAAATTTAATCTACGAATGGTTTTTTTGATGTTGCGAACTGAAAAGCGGAGGTGTTTCTTTAGTCTTTTGTTGACAACAGAAAAGAGGCAATCCGAATATCTTCGGGATAGGTAATTTTAATATTTGTGCGGTTTCCTTCCACCGTGTTAATGGCCTGGCCTGTGTTCTCCAAAACCGAAGCATCGTCGGTAAACAATTCGGAATACGCCTGTTCGTAAGCTTTTTTTATGAGCGAAACCCGAAAGGTTTGCGGCGTTTGTACCAGGTAGTACTTCGAGCGGTCGAGCGACGAATTATGGGAGCCATCCACATAGCGAACCGATTCTGAAACGGGAACCACGGGTAAGGCATTGCCTTTTTCTTGTGCTGTATTAAAGCAATTTTGTATGGTTTGCCCGGAAACCAGCGGTCGCACACCGTCGTGAATAAATACAACACCCTCTTCGCGGATGATGAGGAGGCCGTTCTTTACCGATTCAAAGCGGTTCGAACCTCCGGCAGCCAGTTGGTACGGAATAGTGAAGCGGTGTTTTTCGCACAGTTCTTTCCAGCGGCTAAACTCGCTTTGGGGTAAAACCAGCACAAACGAAATGTTGGGATCGAAGGTGTAAAATGATTCGAAAGTATGCATGAGAACGGGCTTCCCGACGAGTTCGAGAAACTGTTTGGGAACCTGGTTGTTCATTCTGGAACCACTTCCGCCAGCCACTATTAATGCAAACTTCTTAGGCATGTTACTGTTTTTTGTCGTATTTTCAGTGAGTAAAAATAGGCGAAACGAGCATAAGAAAAAAGTCTTTCCCATATACGGGAACATGTGCGGGTTCCATCCGTCAGTTGACGAACCTTAACAGGAAAACAATTTTAAACAGAAAATAGTAGCAGATGGATAGTGTATTGAAATTTTTAAATGAACTGGCCGCCAATAACAATCGCGAGTGGTTTCAGGCAAATAAAAAATGGTACGAAGAGAGCCGGGAAAAAGTATTGTTTCTAACGGATGTACTGATCAACGAAATAGGGCAGTTCGACGGGGAAGTAAAAGGGTTGCAGCCCAAGGATTGTATGTTTAGGATCTTTCGTGATGTCCGTTTTTCGCATGATAAAAGGCCGTATAAAACAAACTTTGGTAGTTTCATCTGTAAAGGCGGGCGTAAAAGCATGAATCCCGGGTACTATTTTCACATAGAACCAACGGGTTGCTTTATGGCAGGCGGAATTTATATGCCACCTGCTGAGCCGCTCAGAACGATACGGACTTACCTGGCTGATCACGCCGAAGAATTCCTGGAGATTACCGGAGCCCCTGATTTTAAAAAGGAGTTTCCGGCAATGTACGACGATCAGCTAAAAACGGCTCCCAAGGGATTCCCGAAAGACCATCAGTACATCGATTTACTGAAGTACAAATCGTTTATTTATTCGAAAGACATGGCTCCTTCGCTGGTAAGTAATGAAAAATATGTGGAAACGATGGTGGATGGTTTTAACACCTTGTATCCCCTGAATCGTTTCCTTTACGAGGCGCTTTCCCAATAAAGCATTTTTGAACGTTTGTGATTTTAGTTATCATAATGAGGATTACTTTTTCTGCCGAAACAGAATATAATTATATAGACCCTTATTTTTTATCTTCCCGATTTCAACAAAATGCCCCGGAGTTCCCTTCCGGGGTTCTTTTTTGTCGTTTTTTTAGCCCTTAATTAAGGATGAAAAAGTATGTTAATACGGCCGAAAATTCCCCCGTATTTTTACTGTTTATATATTATTAACAAATTGTTTCAGTGAACTGAAGATGAGTTAAAGAAATAAGTATTTTTAAGCCCTGTTTAATCATTTATTATCATTCTAATTATGAAAAGAATTCTACTTTTATTTTCATTGTTTGCTTTTGCAGCATCAACTTATGCCCAAAACATCCAACTTCATTACGACATGGGGAAGGACCGGAAGTTGTTTACTTCTACCGTTGAGATGTTTCGTCCTGACAAGTACGGTTCAACGTTCTTTTTTATTGACATGGACTACAGCTCAGACGCCCGCAACGTAGATAACGGAGTTTCTTCGGCTTACTGGGAGATTGCCCGTGCTTTTAAATGGAACGAAACGCAGAAATTTATGCCACGTGTGGAATACAACGGTGGTGTATTGAAACTGGACGGAGATGAAACACCCTTTATTCCAATTGAAAACTGTTTCCTGGCAGGGTTGGAGCGCACTTGGACATCGGCCGATTTTTCGAAAATTTTAACCTTGCAGGCTAACTATAAATACATCAAAGACAAAGAAGACGCATCGTTTCAGGTGACAGCCGTTTGGACCGTAAACTTCCTGGATGGAAAAATGTCGTTCCTTGGTTTTGCTGACTTCTGGAAAGAAGAAATGTTCTGGGGAACTGATTTCCGTTTCTTGTCTGAACCACAATTGTGGTATAACTTCTGCAAAAACTTTTCGGCAGGTACCGAAATTGAACTGAGTAACAATTTTGTTGGTGATGAATTCACTGTTAAGCCTACGCTGGCAGTAAAATATACTTTCTAAAACTAAATCCAACTAAAAATGCTAAACAAGTTTTTCAAACTCGAAGAAAACAAAACAACAGTAAAGACCGAAATTCTTGCGGGGATTACGACCTTTATGACAATGGCCTACATTCTGGCGGTAAACCCGGATATTCTGAGTGCCACCGGAATGGATAAAAATGCCTTGTTTACAGCAACGGCTTTATCTGCATTTGTTGCTACTGCTGTAATGGCATTGGTAGCTCGCTTGCCTTTTGCGCTGGCTCCCGGAATGGGGTTAAATGCTTTCTTTGCCTTCACGGTTGTACTCGGAATGGGTCACTCGTGGCAATTTGCATTAACGGCTGTTTTTCTGGAAGGGATCATTTTTATCCTGCTTACAGCTTTTAACATTCGCGAACTGATTGTAAATGCAATTCCGCTGCCGTTAAAACATGCTGTTTCTGCAGGTATTGGATTGTTTATTGCATTTATCGGACTTCAGAATGCCGGTGTTATTGTGAACAACGATGCAGTATTGGTTGGACTTGGCGATATGAGCTCTCCTGCCGTACTGATTGCTTTGGGGGGTGTTATTCTTACCGCAGTTTTGCTGGCACGCAGAGTTAAAGGTGCCTTGCTTATTGGTATTTTTGTTGCCACTGTTGCTGGTATTCCTTTTGGCGTAACTCATATGCCCGAAGGTCACCTGGTGGATGTTCCACCGTCGTTGTCGCCCATCTTTATGAAGTTTGAGTTTCACAACATCTTCACCTGGGACATGTTGATTGTATTGTTTACATTCCTTTTTGTGGATATGTTCGATACAGTAGGTACACTGGTGGGAGTTTCGTCGAAAGCGGGAATGCTTGACAAAGAAGGCCGGGTGCCACGTGTAAAACAAGCACTGTTTGCCGACTCAATCGGTACTTTCTTTGGTGCAATTGTCGGAACAAGTACTGTAACAACTTATGTTGAAAGTGCATCGGGTGTTGCCGAAGGTGGTAAAACAGGGTTAACATCCTTAGCTACTGCGGCTCTGTTCCTGATCGCTTTGTTCTTTGCCCCGTTATTTACCATGGTGCCTGCAGCAGCCACTGCGCCTGCGCTAATTTTGGTCGGTTTCTTTATGATGTCGCCGATCCTCAAAATCGATTTTGATAATTTTACCGAGTCTATCCCGGCTTTTGTTACCATTATAGTAATGCCACTTACTTATAGTATTGCCGAAGGTATTGTGTTTGGTATGTTATCATATGTTCTGTTGAAAGTTCTCACCGGAAAAGTGAAAGACATTTCTGTGGTGATGGTTGTGCTTTCAGTACTGTTTATTCTCAAGTTTTTTATATAAGCAATTATATTTTTACGATAAAAAAAGAGACATTTAAAAGTGTCTCTTTTTTTGTTATTTTTGCTGCTAGTGAATGAGGCATTAGCTCAGTTGGTTTAGTCCGTCAGCTGACGGATGACAGGATAGGGGTCGTTAGTTCAGTTGGTTCAGAACGCATGCTTGACAGGCATGAGGTCACTGGTTCGAATCCAGTACGACCCACCCAAAAAAAAGGAGTCCGATACTTTCGAACTCCTTTTTTTATACCTGAATTTTTGTTTACCTGTCGAAATGATTGGTGCTGTAATAAGCCTGTTCTCCTACAATTTTCCCGTCGTCGTTAAACGAATGAGACTGCATAAGCGGCATTACCACTTTTTTCCCGCTTTCAACATAGGTAAAGGAATACTCCCACCAGGAATAAACTTCGTAGCGGTTATTTTTGGCGTAGTAGATACAGTCAGGATAACCGTTTTGCTTGAAGTGAATGTCTTTTATCTTTTCGAACGTGGTTTTTATTCCTTCTTTTCGGGTGGCCAAATCGATGGTTTTGTTCCATTGGTATTCAATACTTCCAAAACGAGCATTGTCGGCATAAAAGCTTAGAAGCGTTTCCATATCCTTGGCTGCATAGGCATTCATTAGCTTGCGCACTGTAACAATGTACGGATGGCTGATAAATACCTTCCCGTTTTCTTTTTCCAGGTTGCTGTTGTCGATTTCTTCAAACACACTGTTGTCGAAATACTGGATCAACATGGCAATTTTGCCTTCCTTATTGAAAGCATAAAAATTGTGAAGACGAAGCTCCAGGTTTATTGCGGAAGTTTTGTGCGTTCCCGTAATCAGTAACCAATCCTGCACCCACATTCCACCGTCGGCATATTCAATAGCATCCGGATAGGCCGGAGTATCATCCTTTACACTCAGGTTTTCAATGTTATTCTTCCACCAGGTAATGTTGTTGCCAAAATTCGCTTTGGCAATTTTCCGGTATTGCCCGTTTCGCATCAGCCCGATACTGTCGGCAAAAAAGCTCTTGTAAGTGTCTACATCGCCGTTTGAAAAAGCCTTCCATAACTCACGGGTTTTTTCAATATCAGGGTGTTCGTTGTAGACCGTTCCGTTTTTCTTTTGGGCAAAGGTGGTTGTAAAAGCGAGGGTTAGAACCAGTAAAAACGCAAAATTCTTCATAGTGGTAATTTTTAGTTACTAAAGTTTCGCAGTTAAACAAATAGGTGAAATTAAGGCAGTTAGGTTAATAAAAAGCAGCATGTTTATTTGGTTAAGACCTTAATTATTAGTAAATTAAGGTTGAATCCAAAACTCA
>JBKDZK010000206.1:0-3397 GCA_047971205.1 Draconibacterium sp. | reverse complement strand
ACCGGCATTGTTCTTTAACCGATAAAAAGTGTCCTTGCCTGCTTCTATCTGGTGTTTTACCATACCGTTTACCATCGTATTTACTGTTGGTGCACCTATAAACGGTAGCGATATCAATACGATAAACAGCATTTGGAAACTATAGCCTCTCACCTTAATTTACTAATAATTAAGGTCTTAGCCAAATAAACATGCTGCTTTTTATTAACCTAACTGCCTTAATTTCACCTATTTGTTTAACTGCGAAACTTTAGTAATTGATTCTCTATCATTAAGGGCAGGCAACCACCTGCCCTTCCCTTAAAAACAATGAAACAGAAAACTTTAATTTATTATCTCCTGGTGATGACTTCTTTTTGGCAGGCATGCGAAAAAGAGGTTGATCTTGAAACAAAGCATCCTCAAAAACGTTGCTTAAACTGTGTGTTAAATCCCGATTCGTTAGTAACGGCGGAGCTTACTTTGTCGAGAGATATTAACAACGGTTATGATTTCGAACCTGTTGATGATGCAACTCTTATACTTTATACGGATGAAGGAGACAATGACACCTTAGTTTCGGCGGGTAGTGGCAAGTATAGTCTTCATTACAAACCAGAAGAAGGCACTACGTACAACATTCTTGTGAAGCATAATACTTTCGAAGATCTGCAAGCAACTACCACTGTACCCAATCGCGCTTTTGTTACCTGGAAGACTGATACAACCTATGTATCAACACAGGGGAACAGGGTTTTTGTCCGCGTTGATATGACGGTACACGACAACCCCAACGAAACAAACTACTACTGGATGGAAACCATTGAAACCAATGCAGTTTTCATCGATGATTTTAACCGCGACATTGATACCGAATCGAAGTACGGGTATGTTTATTACTATTATCTGCGTTTTTCCGATATAGGTTATAGCGGGCAAGATATGGATTTAACATTCGAGAGAGGGTCAGGGATAAAATGGTACCTGTGGTCGTGCGACCCACACTACGACAAGTATTTGAAATCAACTTTAAAAGCCCGGCTAAATGCCGAAAAGGATCTCCCGTTTCGCGAACCTGTGCAGATTTACAGCAACATAGAGAATGGTTATGGGATTTTCGGAGCAGTTACCGCAACACGAATAAAATTTTAACATGCAAAGGCTTATCTTATCCATTCTGATAGTATTCCCGCTTATTACTGTCGCGCAAGAGAAATTTACAATTAGCGGCTATGTTGAAGACAAGCTGTCGGGAGAGCGATTGATCGGAGCCAGTGTGCTGGTAGATAAAGCACGTGGTGTTGCCTCTAACCAATATGGGTTCTACAGCCTGACTTTACCTGCCGGAAGCTATGGTTTAGCGTGCAGATACATGGGCTATAAACCTGCGGTTAAAGAAATTAACTTATCCTCCGATACCGTCGTTAACATCAGCTTATCCCTTGGACTTGAATTGAAAGAAGTGCAGGTGACAGCCAGTAAATCAGGTGGCCCCCGCACGGCTTCGTCCTTAAATTATTTCAACCCCGACATGGAAACGATGAACCGCATACCGGCGATACTTGGCGAACAAGACCTATTAAAAGCCATTCAGTTTTTACCGGGCATTAAAGGAGGCGCCGAAAATACCACCGGCTACAGCGTACGGGGAGGCAGCGCGGATCAAAACCTTATTCTTTTGGATGGTGTGCCTGTTTACAACGTAAATCATCTCTTCGGTTTTTTCTCGGTATTTAACAGCGATGCCATAAAGAATGTCTCCTTGTACAAAGGCGGTATTCCGGCGCGCTACGGTGGCAGGTTGTCATCAGTTTTAGACATTAACATGAAAGAAGGGAACATGCAACAACAGCATGGCGTGTTATCTGTCAGCCCCATTTCTGCACGCATGACATATGAAGCTCCCATCGTTAAAGACAAAGCTGCCTATATTGTTTCTTTCAGAAGAACAATGCTCGACCTGCCAATGCTGTTGTACCAAAAGCTAATTGGTCTTGAGAATTCAGCTGGATTTAATTTTTACGATCTTAACGCTAAAGCCAACTGGCTTATTAATCCCAGAAACAGGATCTATTTAAGCGTATATTCGGGGCGCGACAAGCAATTTAGCAAAACCAACCGGGATAGAATAAACAGTAAATACTATTACAAATGGGGAAATATAACCTCAGTGCTTCGGTGGAACCATCAACTATCGCCCAAGCTCTTTTTTAATACTGCTGCTTATTATAGTCAATACGATTTAACAAATTTGATTTTATCAGAAACAGATGAACGTTATGCCAAATACCGCGCAAGCTCATCACTGAACGATCTAAGCTTAACTTCTGACATGGATTGGTACCTGTCGCCGAGCTACACATTAAGAATGGGAGGCAAGGCTACAATCATGCATTTTGCACCCAACATTATCCAAACTGTTGACGATGAATATGAAACCAAACGAAACCAGGAAGATAAAAACACAGCAAACAACCTGGAGTTTTATACTGAAAACGAACTAACGATCAACAAGATCAGAGCCAATGTCGGACTAAGAACTGTGCTTTTTGATACGGGGGAAAAGAATTATGTATCAGTGGAACCAAGGTTTGCCCTTAAATACAACGCAGATAACGGACTAGCCGGAAACATTGCTTTTACCCAAATGTCTCAATTTATTCATCTGCTATCCAATTCTTCACTTGGTCTGCCCACCGATTTATGGGTTGGCTCAACAGATGTGGTTACCCCCCAGAAAAGCTGGCAATATTCGGCAGGTATTGAAAAACGTTTTTTAGATTATTCGGTGGGAGTTGAAGCCTATTTCAAAGAGATGAAAAATGTGATCCGATTCGCAGAAGGAGCCGTTTTTTTAAGCTCGCAGAATAAAAACTGGATTGAAAACATTAATGTTGGACAGGGCAAAGCCTACGGTGCCGAGTTTATGATAAAAAAAGAAAAAGGGTCTTTAACCGGGATGCTGTCATATACGCTGGCGTGGTCAGAACGACAATTTAACGAAGTAAATCAAGGTGCCTGGTTTCCCTATAAATACGACAGAAGACATGATCTTTCTTTACTGGGGGAGTATCAGGTATTTAAGTCGGACTGGCAAGAAAAAACATTCTCGTTCGGATTTACACTTCAGTCAGGGAACAACCTAAGCATACCCGATGTTGAATACCAGGGCTTACCGATGCCGGGCATGGAAGACTATTTGGGAGGAATACCCGAGTGGTCGTCGGTAAGTCAAACATATGACAATCCCAATAATTTCAGAATGCCGGCATTCCATCATCTCGATTTGGGCTACAATACCAAACGAATTACCGCCAAAGGAAAAACCCATACATGGTCGTTCTCGGTGTATAATGCTTACGGAAGAATGAATCCATGGTATTTTTATAAAAGCACAAGCGGTAAGGTAAAACAGGTA
>JBKDZK010000205.1:0-3748 GCA_047971205.1 Draconibacterium sp. | reverse complement strand
AATTGCCAATTTCTTTACCAAGAAACACATTCTCTACTATATCAGCTTTATTATTCTGTACCGTTTGGCAGAAGGTTTTATCATGAAAATTGCCCCACTGTTTTTACGGGCCTCAAGAGACGTGGGCGGACTTGGACTGACGCTCACAGAGATTGGAACACTGAACGGCGTTTTTGGTTCTGGTGCCTTTGTGCTTGGTTCTTTGCTGGCAGGTATTTATGTTTCCCGGTTTGGGTTAAAGAGGACTCTTTTTACCCTGTGTTGTGTGTTTAACCTTCCTTTTGTAGCTTATACATTTCTGGCGGTTACACAGCCCACTAATCTTTATTTAATCGGAAGTTGCATAACCCTGGAATATTTTGGCTATGGGTTTGGTTTTGTTGGGCTTACATTGTTTATGATGCAACAGATTGCTCCCGGAAAACACCAGATGTCGCATTACGCATTTGCTTCCGGAATTATGAATCTGGGAGTAATGCTCCCGGGAATGGCAAGTGGTTATTTTAGTGATTTACTGGGGTACCGCGATTTCTTTATCTATGTGCTGATTGCCACAATCCCTGCATTCCTGATAACTTATTTTATCCCCTTCACGTATGACGATTCAAAAAAGAAACAACATAAAAATCAATGATTATGAGTAAGATTCAAATTCCTTTTGAAGAGCGCCCGCAGGGATGCCCCGATGTAATGTGGCGCTACTCACAAAATCCGGTGATCGGTCGTTACCACATTCCTACTTCGAACAGTATTTTCAACAGTGCAGTGGTTCCGTTTGAAGATGATTTTGCCGGTGTTTTCCGTTGCGACAACAAAGCGGTTCAGATGAATATTTTTGCCGGGTTCAGCAAAGACGGCATCAACTGGGAGATCAATCACGAACCCATTGAAATGATAGCCGGAAATACTGAAATGATTGAATCGGCTTATAAATACGACCCGCGCGTAACCTGGATCGAGGACCGCTACTGGGTTACCTGGTGTAACGGCTACCACGGCCCAACCATCGGGATTGCCTATACTTTCGATTTTAAAACCTTTCATCAGTGCGAAAATGCCTTTCTTCCTTTTAACCGGAACGGAGTGCTTTTCCCTGAAAAGATCAATGGAAAATATGCCATGTTAAGCCGCCCCAGCGACAATGGCCACACGCCGTTTGGAGACATCTGGATCAGTTACAGCCCGGACATGAAATACTGGGGCGAACACCGCTGCGTTATGAAAGTTACTCCTTTTGAACTTAGCGCCTGGCAGTGTACCAAAATCGGAGCCGGTTCGGTGCCGATCAAAACAAAAGACGGCTGGCTGGAATTTTATCACGGCGTAATCAATACCTGCAATGGTTTCCGCTATTCGATGGGTGCTGCTTTGCTCGATTTGGAAGATCCTTCGAAAGTGCTGTACCGCACACAACCGTATTTGCTGGCTCCGGCTGAGTCGTACGAACTGGCCGGTGATGTACCGAACGTAGTATTCCCGTGTGCTGCTCTTAGCGACGGAGAAAAAGTAGCTGTTTATTACGGTGCTGCCGACACGGTGGTAGGAATGGCCTTTGGTTACCAACAGGAAATCATCGACTTTATCAAAGCCAATTCGATCTGATTTTAGCGCTTGCACATCATACAATATTCACCGGCTGATAGCTGTTCAGCCGGTGAATTTTTGTTTATACCGAATAGAATGCTTTATCTGAAGTTTGGAGCGTAGCCGCCAGATCGTAGCCGATGGTGCAAAGATCGTGGCTCTCAGCTCCTAACAATTTTCTTTTTTCTGAATTTTGGCCCCCTTTTAACTTTACTTTAAATCGTTTACTTTAAACTTGTTAAGAGGAGCCATCCTGCCAAATTCCCCGTATTTTTGGAGCGCTTTTCGAAAAATCAATTAATACATATTAAAATGAATATTAGCGCATTACAAAAAGAAAGGGCCAAATACCAGCCAAAACTTCCGAAATCGTTAAAAGGAGCTGTTAAAGTGGTGGAAGGTGCAAAAACCGAATCGGTTGCCGATCAGAAAGAGATTGCAGCCTTGTTCCCGAACACTTACGGCATGCCCATCCTTACGTTTGAAGAAGGTGGAAAGGCTGCTGAAAGTGCTCCTGTTAATGTGGGAGTAATTCTTTCGGGTGGCCAGGCTCCGGGTGGACACAATGTGATTTCCGGAATCTTTGATGGCATCAAAAACATTCATCCCGACAGCAAACTTTTTGGATTTTTAGGTGGTCCCGGCGGATTGGTAGATCATAAATATGTTGAGCTGACTGCTGAGATTGTGGATGAATACCGCAACACCGGTGGTTTTGACATCATTGGTTCGGGCCGTACAAAACTGGAAGACGAAGCCCAGTTCGACAAAGGTCTGGAAATTGCCAAAGACCTGGACCTGAACGCGCTGGTTATTATTGGTGGCGACGATTCAAACACAAACGCTTGTGTGTTGGCTGAATACTATGCTAAAATCAATGCAGGTGTGCAGGTAATCGGTTGTCCGAAAACCATCGATGGTGACCTGAAAAACGAAATGATTGAAACTTCGTTTGGTTTCGATACCGCTACAAAAGTTTATTCTGAGCTGATCGGTAACATCCAGCGTGATGCCAATTCAGCTAAAAAATACTGGCACTTTATTAAACTGATGGGCCGCTCTGCATCGCATATCGGTTTGGAATGTGCTTTAAAAACACAACCCAACATCACGCTTATTTCAGAAGAAATTGCTGACAAAAAACTGACTTTGGGCGAAGTGGTTGATTACATGGCAAAAGTGGTTGCCAAACGTGCCGACAACGGCGATAATTTTGGTGTGGCGCTGATTCCTGAAGGTTTGGTTGAATTCATTCCTGAAATGAAAGTGTTGATTTCTGAATTGAACGACTTGCTGGCTGAAGGAACTGATTCAGAAAAAGAATTCAAAATGTTGCGTAAAAGCCATAGGAATGAGTGGGTTGCTACGCACCTGACTGAAATTTCTTCGAGCGTATTCCGTTCGTTGCCTGATGGTATCGCTACCCAGTTGACACTTGATCGCGACCCGCACGGAAATGTTCAGGTTTCATTGATTGAAACTGAAAAGTTACTGGGCGAAATGGTTAGTACCCGTTTGGATGAAATGAAAGCAAACGGAGAATACGTTGGTAAATTCGGAACTCAATACCACTTCTTTGGTTACGAAGGACGTTGTGCTGCTCCGTCGAATTTCGATGCCGACTACTGCTATTCTTTGGGGTACACAGCTTCTGTTTTGGTCGTGGCCGGAAAAACCGGTTATATGTCATCGGTAAGAAACACGACTGCTCCGGCCGATAAATGGATTGCCGGTGGTGTGCCTGTAACTATGATGATGAACATGGAAAAACGTCACGGTCATATGAAACCGGTGATTCAAAAAGCTTTGGTTGAACTGGAAGGCGCTCCGTTCAAATACTTTGTATCGAAAAGAGGAGAGTGGGCTTACAATACCGACTTTGTTTACCCGGGCCCGATCCAGTATTTTGGACCAACCGAGGTTTGCGACCTTACTACCGAAACGCTGAAATTCGAGCAAAATAAGTAAGACTCAATTAGACTATATAGTATATATTATAGCAAGGCTGTTCGTCAATTGACGGATGGCCTTTTTTTGTGTGCCGTGCATGGTAAATTACTAGATGGTGTAAGTCCATTGTGGGGGTTTGTAGTAGCCAACCACTAGCTTAAGGCAAGGGTGCTTATCGTGAGGTATAACCTGAAGGAAGCTGGCGGCAAAGTTC
>JBKDZK010000204.1:0-3398 GCA_047971205.1 Draconibacterium sp. | reverse complement strand
AAATCAGATATTGTTGAAGTCAAATTTAAAACTACTCGGAAAGAGTATTTTAAAAATATAGACCGACTGCCGGTAAAAAGAGGCGACAAAATAGTAGTTGCCACATCACCCGGTCATGATGTGGGCGAAGTGACCCTGACCGGTTATCTCGCGGAGAAACAATTTAAACTTCGCATTAAAAACCCGTCGCGCTACACGCTGAATCCTGTTTACAGGAAGGCCACCGAATCGGATATTGAGAAGTTGAAGGAGGCCCGTGGACGCGAAAAGGAAACCATGATAAAAGCACGTCAGGCTGCAGCAGAACTGGGGCTTGACATGAAAATCGGGGACGTTGAATACAGGGGTGATAACAAAAAAGCCATTTTTTATTACATCGCTGAAGGACGTGTTGATTTTCGCGAGCTGATCAAAATTTTTGCGCGTGATTTCCGCATCAAAATCGAGATGAAGCAGATTGGCGCCCGACAGGAAGCCGGGCTGGTAGGCGGAATCGGATCGTGTGGCCGCGAGCTTTGCTGCTCAAGCTGGCGTACCGATTTTTCCAGCATCTCGTCGGAAGCAGCCTTGCGTCAAGGCTTGTCTCCATCGGCACAAAAAATGGCCGGCGCCTGTGGGAAACTAAAATGTTGCCTACTGTACGAACTCGATGCATACGTGGAAGCCGGCAATGAATTCCCAAGAGAACTGCTTGATCTGGAACTGGCTAAAGGAATCGCCAAACCTTTCAAAACCGATTACCTGAAAAAAGAGATTTGGTATGCACTTGCAGGCAGCATGGGAACCACTTTCAACCTTTCCCTGAAACAGGTGAAAGACATCATTCAGCAAAACAAACGGGGAATACAACCCGAAGTTGACCTGCCTGGGAAGAAAGTAAAAGAATCGAGCCAGATGGAAGTGACGCTGGATGGCGAACTCGACCGTTTCGACAAGAAAAAAACGCGGAACAAAAGCAAGGAACGCCGCAGCAGCAACAGGGGCCCGAGAAACAACCAGCAAGAAAAAAGAAACCCTCAACAGGAAAAGAGAAATAACCCGCAGGAAATGCAAAATCAGCAGGGAAAAGGCGCATCCAATAACAGAAACCAGCACAACAGAAACCGGAAACCAAAGTTTAAAGCAAATAAGAAAGTAGAATAAATCTATTTTTTTCGGATCAACGTCATACCATCGCGTAGCGGAAGTAACACCTTCTCTACGCGATTGTCGTTTTTAATAAGCGTGTTGAACGCCAGTATTCCCTGGGTTTGAAAATCATCTGCCCGGGGCTTATCCAACACCTTTCCACTCCAGAGTGTGTTATCTGCAATGATAAAAGCGCCGCTTCCCAAACGATCGATCAGCAGATTGTAATATTCCACGTATTCACGCTTGTCGGCATCGATAAAAACCAGGTCGAATTTTCCGGTTAAGGTCGGGATAATTTCGAGCGCCGAACCGATGCGTTGTTCCACCTGATCCTGAATTCCGGCTTTTTTGAAATACTTTGCTGTAAGCGATTCCAACTCGTCGTCGATCTCGATGGTTACAATTTTACCGCCTGCCTGCAATCCTTTCGATAAGCAAATGGCCGAATACCCGGTGAAGGTTCCCAGCTCCAGAATACATTTAGGCCGGATCATCCGGGAGATCATTGCCAGCACCTGCCCCTGCAAATGCCCCGATAACATACGGGCTCCCAGCACTTTTAAATGGGTTTCACGGTCAAGTTCCTTCAGAATATCGTCTTCCTCATCAATATGATCCAGAATGTACTGA
Organism: Draconibacterium sp.; assembly: GCA_047971205.1. Classification (GTDB taxonomy): domain Bacteria; phylum Bacteroidota; class Bacteroidia; order Bacteroidales; family Prolixibacteraceae; genus Draconibacterium. The sequence continues at coordinate 1,637 of JBKDZK010000204.1, read as the reverse complement.
TCAATGTCCTTTTGCCGGTTCATTTTCGAAAGTTTTCAGATTACTTATAAATCAGCGTACTCATCTGGTTTTTATCCAGAACAATGTTCGCAGCTTCCAGTAATTGCTCGGCGGTGATCTCTTCAATGGTTTTAAAAACCACCCGCAACGGGTCTACCTTGTCGTACAAGAGGTAGCTTTTCCCGATCGAGAGCATCATGTCGTCACGACTTTCCGTTGCCACGGCAATCTGACCGATCAGTTGTTTTTTCGCCCTGCTGAGTTGTAGTGCGCCCAATTTTTTATCGCGCAACAGGTCAAACTCTTTCAGAACCAGGGCCAGCGCTTTATCCAGGTTTTCCTTATCCGTTCCGAAATAGACGTTAAAAAGCCCGGTATCGGAATAAGCCGTGTAACCTGACTCTACGTTGTAAGCCATTCCACGGCGCTCTCGCAATGCCAGGTTCAGACGTGAGTTCATGGCCTGACCGCCCAGAATATTGTTCAGCAAAACCATTACGGTACGCTGCGGATGACAAGCATCGAAGGCAATGTTTCCGATAATACAATGCGACTGAAAAGTATCTTTTTGAATAACTTGCTGCTGCGGCTTGTAGTTTTCAAATTTTATGCGGGAGTTGCTCCGGAGTTTGGCCGGTACCGCACCAAAATATTTCTCCAGCATTTTTACCAGCACACCAAAATCGACATTCCCCACCGAGCTGATCACCATTTGATCGGTGTGGTAATTGTTTTCGATAAAACGAAAAATGGAGTCGCGGGTAAAAGACCGAAGGTTCTTTTTTGTCCCCAGAATATTGCGTGCAATGGGATGGCCGTCAAATACGAGTTCTTCGAACTCATCAAAAATCAACTCAGAAGGCGAATCTTTGTACGAATTGATTTCCTCCACCACTACTTCTTTTTCGCGCTTCAGCTCCTTCTCGGGATAAACGCTGTTAAAAAGAATATCCGCCAGCAACTCGGCTGAGCGCTCGTAATACTCGGTCAGAAAAGTTGCATAGAGCACGGTTTCTTCTTTGGTAGTGTATGCATTCAGCTCTCCCCCCACTCCTTCAATCCGGCTCAGAATATGAAAAGCCTTCCGTTTTTGCGTTCCCTTAAAAACCGAGTGCTCGATAAAATGAGCCAGGCCGTGTTCTTCTTCCAGTTCATCACGCGAGCCCGCATTGATCAGCACTCCCAGGTGGCCCACCGGCGAATCGTTAAACTGGTGGATAATGTGAATCCCATTCCCCAATGTATGTGTCAGAAAATCAGTCTCTACCATTATGTGTTATAATCAGCCTGCAAAAGTAAGAAAAGTATTCAATTGCAAAGTCAGGATTTCCGGGAATCCCCAAAATGATCACATCCGGCGCAGGGCAAGAGAAACAAAGATGGATTTTTTTCAAATTCTGCATTTTTTCTTTGGAGTTTCAAAAAAATGTCTACTTTTGCAACACCAAAATAAAGGGGTGCCATAGCTCAGTAGGTAGAGCAACGGACTGAAAATCCGTGTGTCCTTGGTTCGATCCCGAGTGGCACCACCGAAGAAAGGGGAAGACGAAAGTTTTCCTCTTTTTGTTTTTTCCTTGAGTGTTGGACAAGTAGCACTGCTGCTTTGAAGCACCAATTGAGTAACCCTTTAGAATTTC